>CAZSEZ010000113.1:0-12256 GCA_964606015.1 uncultured bacterium | reverse complement strand
ATATATATTCTTTTTATTTGTTCCCTTTAAGAAATTTATAATGTATATATTAGGGGTTGTGTTTAAAGTTTCAGTGAAGTTGTCCGTATTAACCATGAATAAATGGATAATTAATTTTTGCCGTACCTTAAATTAGCAGTGATTATCAGATAATATACGTAGAACTCACACCCCAATTTCTACTTTTTTAAACCTGGTTCTAGAAGCTATAAAAAGCTTTTCTCTCCGGGTTATATTTGCTTCCCGTGAAAATCAAAAAGGAAGCTGTTTTCACAGTTAGAACTACATTATAATCGTTTCTCCAGCTTGTTGTAATCTTTGTAGGCTAAATGTAAGTAACCTTGGTGTTTTACAAAAGTATTTTTACATTCTAGTCTGTGAATTCGTTTGTAGATTGCTTTGATACTAGTAAGAATGAATAATAAAGTCAAAAAATAACTTTAACGTAGCTGCTAATCTTGGAGAAGATGGAACTACTTGTCATGATGCTACGTCTAAATAATCTGTACAGAACTAACTGGACTGTAATGAATGGGATGTCTAACTTATACTTATCCTATGTATAGCGTAGATAGATATGTATTCGGCTAAATTTAAAATCAGTTCATGTGACATCTTTATAAGATGAAATACTTATTTGCTCAATTGATTCACAATAAAATAAGGCTCTTGTGTGTAATGGCTCTAGTGGGTCTGATTTCTCCTGTTGTCACTGCTGCTCCTACTCCTCAATCAATTAATGGGAGGACCGGTGGCACAGTTGACAGTAAAAGTTGCGGTTTTGTCGCTAAAACCCCCAGTTATACTATGTCTCTGTCTCAGAGAATGGACTATATGCGTATGCTTGTAGATGCACAGGGAGGACAGCCTACCTTGCTAATTGTAGGACCCAAAGGGGATGATCGTTTCTGCGTACTAGGAGATTCTGATACAGGCCTAAAACCTGAAATATCAGGTGTTTGGGAGCCGGGAAACTATAATGTTTATGTTGGCGATCGCTATGGAGAGCAACATCCTTTTACCCTAAGAATATTAACCAACAAAAATTAGTTGAATAATTAAAATACCAAGTTAAGTAATAATCAATCTTCAGCTTCAACTACTTGTACGGATACTTCGACTGCATCTACATCGATAGTTCCGGGAGGTGTTATTCGAGAAAATTTTCCTCCAGTAATCTGCAGAGACTCGTTGCAGTTTGGGCAGCTAAAATCAGCATTTTTGTAGCCCGTGAACTCGTAGCTGCAAACAGGGCAACTATCTTGAACAAAATTCTGTTTGAGCCACCACTGTAAACCAAAGAAAATAAGTACTGGCGCGATCGCTAACAAAGCAAGCAAGATAAAAAAACCATTTACTAGCCAGCCCAAACCAACAGAGCTGACTAGTAAACCAATTGCAATCACTGTTAGCCAGCAGCCTAATCCCGAAAAATCATATTGCAGTATGCGATTAAAGCGATCGTTCACGTTTTTTAATGTGATGAATGTTACTTTCCTCTAAGTTTAGAGGATTGCCCTCTAAATCATCTTGGAAAGAAGTAAAACTTTAATCGATCAGAATCTTTCCCCGATTCCAAAGTGAATTCGGCCATCTCCCTCTTCGTCAAGGGCATAATCCACACGAATCGGACCCAATGGAGACTGGACTCTTACCCCTAAACCATAGCCAAATCCGCTACCTGGTAAATCTCTGACGATAGATGGCTGGCCAGGGACATTGTCATCAGTGCCAAGTACAGTCCCATAGTCGAAAAACAAGGCTCCACCGACAATTCTGAAAATAGGGAAACGATATTCTGCACTAGCTTGCAAAAAACTTCTACCGTTAGCCAGTTCTCCTTCGGCAAAACCACGAACTGAATTACTTCCCCCAACAACAAAAGCCTCATAGGGGGGTAAATCACCAATAACTGTTCCCGCTTGAACATTGAAAGCTAAGGCTTGAGGTCCATCAGTAAAGCGGACTATATCTACTGGAATATAGTAGCTATAATTTCCTCGTAGGCGGCTTAGAAGAATCGAGCCAGATCCAATAGGGACTGATTGCTCTACACCTAAACGTAAAAGAGAACCTCTAGTTGGTTGTAAAGCATTATTTCTGCGGTCTCTACTAGCTCCAAAACGGAAGATAAATAGATCGTCGTTACCACTATCACTAAAGGCTAAATTTTGGCTGCCGTCTTCTTCGCTAGACACTGGAGAAAGGTCACCATCATCATTGGTTATACTAACTCGCTGGTATTGAAAACCGCTGGAAAGACTCCATTCACCTCGTTTGAAAGGGTCAGCAGGTAAAGGACGTGAAAAACTAATACCGCCACCAGTTCTTACTACTCTGGGGCTGTCGTCCCCATCTGCCGTCTGAATATCATTATCATCCCCATCAAAAACTAGAGAAATTGACCTGCGGCGGAAAGCATTAACCGTGTAAGAAGTTCTATAGGGGTCTCCTGCAATCCAGGGATCGGTAAAATTGACATCGAACAGTAGTTCTCTTTCCCCTAGCTGGAACTCTGTCCCGATAGTTTGATTGTTACCTCCTAAATTTTGTTGTTGATAGCTGACTGTACCAAATAAACCACTGGAGGAGCTGAAACCAGCACCCGCTGCTACAGAACCTGTACTGCTTTCTACCACATCAACATTGATAACAACCTTGCTCGGGTCTTCCCCTGGGCTAAAAGAGAGGCGTACATCTTCAAAAATTCCTAAGCCAAAGACCCGTTGTAAGTCTCTTTGGGCTGTGTCCCGTTTAAAGACTCCACCTCGTTCCAATTGAATTTCGCGGGTGACAATGAAATCACGAGTTTTTCCTTCTGTGGGCTCGTCTTCTTCATCGAAAAAACGGACTTGAATGTTTTCAATTACCCCTTCTGCTACAACTAGGGTAACGGTTCCTTCTGGACTTACTTGGGGAGAACCGACTACCTGTGCCAGTTCGAAGCCATTCTCTTTATACCAAGCATTGATGTCTTCGATTCCACTTTGTAAGTCCCTTAGATTGAGAATTTCTCCATAGCGATCGCCAAAGATTTCTTCAAGTTTTTCTGGGGGTAAAACTTGCTCCTGACTGTCTTCTGGGATCGTATTAACCACGACCTCGTTCAAAATTGGGTTTGCCGTGACCTTAAAAGTTATTCGAACACCTAAGGGCGTGTCTTCTGGTGTTAGCTCAACGTCTTGAAACAAACCCGTGGCATAAATCGCATTGATATCTTCCTGTAACTGTGAGCGGGTAGTTGTTCTTCCCGGCTCAGTATCGATAGTGGCATAGATGATGTCTTGCAGCTCGTCTTCTACTCCAAGAACTGCTACTTCAGCTACCAAAACTCTTGGTTCTTGGGCACTGGGAATAGGATTATCCCTGGATTCCTGACTATTTGGAGTTGTCTCATCGGGATTGCTAGCCGGTACTTCCTCAGGACTAGGGGCTTGAGCAATAGTTTCGGCAATTGCCTCTGTTGCTGAAACTGATAGGGGAAAGGTAAAACTCAACGAAGTGAGTAAGATAGTCGTAAAAGTAGGGGATAAGCGCACGTTTTTCATCCTCGAATTTTCCACACACCCGACAAAGCAGTCAATACTCTAGCACTCTTGTTTGAAATATTTGGTGCATATCCCAAAACAAGCTATTGATTGAGCTGAAGACAGTGTAGTCTAATTTGCCGCAATTCTGTCAGCAAAGATGACTCTTGGCAAGTGAAACTTGTTCCCCAATTGCTAATAATCAACTATTAATCAGAAATCGCTGCAAGGACTCTGGCTTGGACTTCAGAATAAGCTGATTCTACCTGCCCCAAATCCTTACGAAAACGATCTTTGTCGAGGACTCTAGCTTGAGGATCTTTTTGCTTGTTATCCCAGAGGCGGCAAGTATCCGGGCTAATTTCATCAGCTAAGATGATCCTGCCTTGTTGATCGCGACCGAATTCTAGTTTGAAATCTACCAAGGTAATATTGCAGCGACTAAAAAATTCTTGTAAATGGATATTGATCTTCAGCGCCATTTCCTGAAGAGTGGCTAGTTGCTTTTGGGTTACTAATTCAAGTAGAAAGATGCGATCGCGAGTTAGTAAAGGATCGCCCAATTCATCATCTTTGAAATAGTATTCCACCAACGGTTGCTTGAGAACTGTTCCTTCTGCTAAACCTGTTTGTCGGCAGAGACTACCTGCTGCAATATTTCTCACTACTACTTCTAAAGGAATAATCTCTACTGCTTTAACTCGCATTTGGTTGGGTGTCGGGCAGTCTATGAAGTGAGTGGGAATACTAGCTTGCTCCAAGGATTGAAATAATGCTGAAGCGATCGTACAGTTGATTTCGCCTTTACCTTTAATTGTGCCTTTTTTCTGGGCGTTAAAGGCCGTGGCATCGTCTTTGTAGACAGTGAGCAGAATCCCTGCATCATCAGTAGGATAGAGAATCTTGGCTTTTCCTTCGTAGAGCTTAGTGGGGGTGGACATGCTGACTCCTAAAGTTAGGCTAAGGTTAAGAATAGGTTAACTATGGTTTAGAAAAATACTAAGATAGAAAATAGATGTTAAGAAGGTACAATCACTACCTATCTTGCAAATTGAATTTCTGCAATAACATCCATCTGAAAATCCATAGCAGATTTGTGCGACTCCAAAGATACGAGCTTCGAAACCAGAGGCCATTGTATCTTTATAACTGTGGCTGAGAAAGAAACTTACTGTGAAATTAATCTTGTTTTGAAACTAAGTTACTAAAAAATAAATAAAGATCAAGACTATGGCGAAAAACAACGATAAATACAATTTTCTTTATCCGCGTCATCCTTATCATGGAAAAGTTCAACCAGAAAATCTAGTCTTCAATGCTAACCTGCAAGAATTTACCCAGAAGATAAATTATATATGCAGTTTAGAAACCTCGGGAAAAATTCCTCCTGAGGAAGCATATCGAAAAATTAAGGGCTTGTGGAAGGAACTCAAAAAGAGCAAAAAAGAATTACAAATTGGTGAGCGTCCTTTTGATAATGATTAAAGGCTGTTCCTACGAAATATAGTTGACAATCGGATACCCTTAATAGATAAATTAAGAGTCGATTGCTCTTGAGTAGAAGTAACCATGTCTCGCGCCAAAGCCTTACAGTACTATATTCTGACTCGTTTGCTGCTAGCACCACTAATGTTATTGACTATTGCTAGCATTGTTTTTTTACTACTTAGAGCGACCCCTGGAGATCCCGCAGATGCTATCTTAGGCACGCGTGCTCCAGAAGCAGCCAAAGTTGCTCTTAGAGAGCAATTAGGCTTAACAAAACCTTTGATCGCCCAATATTTTGACTATCTGGGTAATTTATTGCAATTCGACCTTGGTAGTTCTCTTACTAGTAGGGGCTTGCCAGTGTGGGATGTTATTCAACAATATTTTCCTGCTACTGTAGAGCTAACTTTTTTTAGCACCATTGTGGCGGTAGTCGTTGGTGTTGGGGTTGGTGCGATCGCAGCTACTAAACCAGGAACCATTTTTGACCTTTTTGGACGTCTGTTTGGCATCATTACTTATTCTCTACCACTTTTTTGGATGGGAATGGTGTTACAGCTAATTTTTTCTGTCCAATTAGGTTGGTTTCCTTTAGGGACCCGCTTTCCTGTCAATGTATCTCCTCCTCAAGGTATTACAGGTTTGTACACCATAGACAGTTTGCTAGCTGGTAATTGGCAACTATTAGGAACAGCTCTTTACTATCTAATCTTGCCTTCAGTAACATTGGGAATCCTACTCAGCGGGATTTTTGAGCGTATAGTTCGAGTCAATTTACGTCAAACCCTTAAGGCAGATTATGTAGAGGCAGCTAGAGCTAGAGGTATTCCCGAACGCAAAATTTTAGTTTCACATGCCTTTAAAAATGCTTTGATTCCAGTGATTACGGTTTTAGGTCTAACTTTTGCCGCTTTACTAGGTGGTGCTGTGTTGACAGAGGTTACTTTTTCTTGGCCAGGATTGGGCAATCGTTTATATGAAGCAATTTCCTTGCGCGATTATCCTACCGTACAAGGGATTATGGTTTTTTTCGGCATTATTGTGGTTTTTGCCTCGATCGCAATTGATTTGATCAATGCCTATATCGATCCCAGAATTAGATATTAGATTCTTAGAATCGTAATTCTGCTATGTCCAGAGTCATATCTGGAGTGGGATCTTTAGTGCAAAGTTGTATTCTTTGAGGTTAGGAATCAACTAAAACAGTGGTGATAGCCAATCATCTTGTAGACCAATTTAGCTGCCGTAAACTCCGATACTACCGAATCGTTAGTAGGGGCTAGTTCCATGACATCGCACCCGATGACATCATGCTGAATGAAAAGTTGTTTGAGAAACCGAGTCAACTCGTACCAATTGAGACCCCCTGGCTCAGGGGTTCCTACTCCTGGTAACAAACTAGGGTCTAAACCATCCAAATCCACTGTGATAAATACTTGCAATGTTTTAATACTTTTGATCGCTTTTTCAACCCAGTTGCGATCATAGTAAATATCTCTGGCAAACATCACAGGAATATGCTGTTTTCTGATTAGCTCGGCCTCTTCTTTACAGATGCTTCTGATCCCTATGGGTAGGGTCGGCAAGTTCAAGTCCAAAACTCGACGCATTACGCAAGCATGGTTATGGATTGAGCCTTCGTAGCTATGGCGCATATCTCCATGAGCATCTATTTGAACCACGGTAAAAGGTTCGCTAAGAGTTTCTAAATAAGCTTTGACCACTCCTGCGGTGATGGCATGTTCGCCACCCAAAGTAACCACAAATTTGCCATCTCTAATCAGTCTAGTTACTTCTTCTGTCGTTGTAACTAACATTGCCTTGGCAGAAATATTAGGATCAGTTCTGGTATCAGCGATCGCATCTACGGTATGAATTCCTACTTCTAAACAGGTTTCAAGACCTAACTCATCATCGTAGGCTTCTAACTGATTGGAGGCTTGGACAATAGCTAATGCTCCATACTGACTGCCTTTACGGTATGTAGTGGTCTTCTCGTAAGGAACAGGGAGAATAATCGCTTTGGCATTTTGATAATCAGTAATCGCTTCTGAACCGAGAAATTGCTCCATGACTTTACAAATAGCTGAAGAAAAAATTTGCTTAGAATTACGATTTTATCCTGGCAATTCGAGAACATGTAGAGTAAGTTAGAGCAAGAGAAGTAGGACATGCTAGCATTCGCTCATATGATCTTGCGTGCTGTTCGCTGCAAATTAGGCAGCAAATGATTGTAAACTGTTTAATGTGTATGACGTATTGTGGCTTGGATATCTATAAAGCTATGGTCTCAAGGGACAGATTACAAGGTTAAAATAATTTCAAAGGAAAACTCAGATATCTAAGTAATGGTTGCTGGATCCAACTCAGAATTAGTAAGTAATGAAGCAAGTGCTCTTACTGGGCACAGCCTGGGTGCAGAGTTACTAGTCATTCAGGATTATTCTGGCAAATATATTTCTTTCTATTGGGTAAAGTCTTCTGAGTACGAGCTAGATTCTTCTCAAGTAATAGGCTCTTACTTCGATCAGGTTTTTAGACCTAGTGATCCAGATGCTTTTCTCGCCAGAGTAAGGCGAGTTCTCAAGCGCAGATTGCCAGAACAATGCTACTGTTTGTTCTGCTATCGAGAGTTTTCTTTTACCTTTGAATTGGTTATTAGTCCAATCCTTCCAGAGCAGGGAGAAGCTTCAACTGTATTGATTATGGGACGTTTGCTTCCAGAAACCGAGATGTTTCTCTCAAGTGGGAATAGTTCGCCAATTACTCTCTACAGTTACCAGAAATTATTGGCACAGATTACCAGGCAAATTCACTGTAGTTTAGATTTAGCCACTATTTGGCAGAAAACAGTAGATGGTATAGGGAAAATGTTTTCTGTGAGTCGCTGCTTGATTTTGTCTCATGAATTCCCTAAGAGTCTTCTCAAAGTAGAGGCAGAATTTCACCAGCCTCAGATTGATTCAGTGTTGGGTCAAACTTATGATTGGCAAGTCGAACCATATTTTCAACAGGCTTTGGAGATGGATTCTCCTTTAGCTGTAGATCGCATTATTGATGATTCTACCGATGCCAAATCAGTTTTGATGGTGGCAACTTCCCATAATAATCAAAGTAATGCACTAATTTGTTTACAGCAGTGTGATAATCACCGTTCTTGGACTACAGCCGAAATTGAGTCTTTACTGGAAATTGCGGAACATGTGGGAACAGCGATCGCCCACGCTCAGCTCTATCAAGAATTAGAAATCGCTAGCATTCAGGCAGAAGAGGCAAATCGCCTTAAAAGTGATTTCCTGGCTAATACTTCTCATGAACTAAGAACTCCTTTGAACGGGATTATCGGCTTTCTCAAGCTGTTGTTAGAAGGCATGGCAGATAATCCGGACGAACAGCAAGAATTTTTAGAAGAAGCTTATCGCTCCTCGATCCATCTGCTGAATCTAATTAACGATATTTTGGATATTGCCAAAATCGAAGCAGGTAAAATGGAGTTGGAGCTTACCGATGTAGAGTTAGATGAACTGTTTCAAGACGTTGATAATCTAATTCATACTCAAGCAGAGCAGAAACAGATTACTTTCAAAATTAAGTATCCCTCTACTCTCACTCCTGTAACTATTTATGGAAATTATCAACGCCTACTTCAGGTGATGCTTAATCTTGTAGGTAATGCGATTAAGTTTACCCACGAGGGGGGAGTGGTAATTAGTGCTGAAATTGGGAGCAAAAAAGTTGATCATGACGGTCAGCAGTTTCCTGGAGCAGTTAAAATTAGCGTTGCTGATACTGGAATTGGAGTTTCTTTGGAAAAGCAAACCAAGCTATTTGAAAACTTTTTTCAAGTCGACGGTTCTCGTACTAAGTCCTATGGTGGAACCGGCTTAGGGCTAGCGATTTCGCACAAACTTATAGAAGCTATGGGCGGGACAATTTCTTTTTACAGTATGGGAGAAGGTTTGGGATCCACTGTTACCTTTACTGTGCCTTTGAGCCATTTGCCAGTCATCAAAACTACTCAATAAACTTGTTGATCAGTAAAATTACTAGCTTGACGATTGTAAAATAATCGATTAGAAATTGATTGACAATATTTCCGCTAAATTCTTTCTTTCACTCTTCAATTAATCAAATATCTAATGAAATCAGCTTTTTTCTGGTGTAGAGTAGCTGCCATTGCTGCTTGCTTTGGTCTAGCTTCTTTTAGTAATGTTCCAGGTGGGTTTGCCGATACAACAATTCACAATTTTGCACCTATTGACATTCCTGTTCCACCCCCAGAAAAGCAAGATAAAGGGATCTGTTCTACTCAGATTGGGGACGTTATTGATCGTATTGTGGAGCGTCCCTCTCTTAATGGTAGTAAGTGGGCAATTCTAATTCAAACTACTGGAGGCAGAACTATCTACAGTCGTAATCCTGATTCTTACATGATTCCAGCTTCAAACATCAAGCTTTTAGTTACTGCTGCTGCACTTCAGAAATATAGCCCTGAAACTAAAATTCGTTCTAGTTCGTTGCAAAGTTGGATCAATGGAACTAATTTACGTAGCAACAACAATTATGCCAATATTCTACTTAATCATATTGGTGGTTCTGGCTCGGTAAGACAGGCTTTGAGTCGTCTAGGAGTTGATGCTCGTGGTTATAGAATGCGTGATGGTTCTGGTTTATCTCGTAAAAATCTGGCGACGCCAAGAACTTTAGTAAATACCCTTAGAGCCATGTACACAGATAATGCCAAAGGTAAAGAAGTCTTTTTGGCTTCGCTACCCATTGCCGGAAAGACGGGAACTCTCAAAAACCGTCTTCAATATACTTCTGCACAGGGAACTGTACGGGCTAAAACTGGAACTCTTAGAGGTGTTAGGGCACTGTCTGGATATGTCGAGACTAAGTATTTTGGTACTTTAGCTTTTAGCGCGATCGCTAATCAACCTACTAATCGTTCAGATGCTGACTTAGTCAAAGCTCTTGATGAAATTGCTTTGAGGCTTAGTATTGTCTCTTCTTGTCAGTAGTAAAATAATTTTTTATTGGTTTTGAGTAGAGCATACTAAACTACTATTCCTGAGAGCGATCACTTTGATCGCTCTTTTTTATTACTCTGGTTTTTTTAGAAAATAGCAAATTTACAGCTTGATAATACTTTTTGATCAAAGCTCGTGAATCTAAGTTCAGATCGAGTAATAGGTAAGTTATGGGTTGTTAGATGAACTATTGTAACGATATTGACGTCAAGACAGCTTGCCATCTTGACAGGACTTAGTTGACTAGATATCTTGGTTAATATACCCGGGTAATTAAAGAAAAAAAGTAAGATGCAAAATAAGCAGAAAGTCACCCTATATATTCCTCCAGACCTTCATCGGAAACTTAAGATTAAGGCAGCAGTTGACTCTGATACTATGTCTAGTCTTGTGGAGAGAGCAGTTTCTTTTTACATAGAGCATTCTGAAGAGGTTGATGAGATAGAAGCTTCTACCGTTGGAGGAACCCATCAAGTGCACTTTTGTCCAGACTGTAATGCTGCAGTCGTAGTACGAGGTGGTAGTTTGGTTTCTCTGCGAGATCAGCCGGGTATTGTGACTGAGGAAATGCCGTTGTCACTTAGGGCTGGAATTGATAGCTCTGAGGGTTCACAAGGGGGAAACTTGGTTCGCTGTTAACTGCTCCCCATTGGCTACGTGGACTTTCTTCCTAGATTGCGTGGAGATGGATTCTGGAAGTACGAGCAATGGTCTCTGACCTGATAGCAAAACTGCATATAATAAAAAGTTGATAAGTTATGAGAGAAGAGTTAAGCATACTTATAAAGGCTCGCTACCCTCTGATTCATCTGATTACTCCGGAGGAGGAAAGGGCAGAGCAGGCTATATCGAAAATTGCTAGAGACAATAAGGAGCAACGTAAGGTATTTCTGTGGACTGTAACTCATGGAATGGTTGAGTATGGGCAGCCTCGTCAGATTACTCAGCACAATACCGTTTCTCCGGAGGCTGCTCTCGAATGGGTGGTTCGCCAGAAGGACTCGGCTATCTACATCTTTAAAGATCTGCATCCGTTTCTAGATGGGGCAGTTGTTACCAGGTGGTTGCGTGATGCGATCGCAGCTTTCAAAGGAACTGATAAAGTTATCGTTTTGATGTCTCCAGTTCAGCAGGTTCCGATTGAACTTGAAAAGGAGATAGTTGTCATTGATTACCCATTACCAGATCTTTCAGAACTCAATCAGGTTCTTTCTTCTCAGCTGCAAAAGAGTAAGGGTGGTCGTCTGGAGACGGAAGCTAGGGAAAAGCTGTTGAAGGCTGCTTTGGGTCTGACCAAGGACGAGGCGGAGAAGGTTTATCGCAAGGCTCAGGTGAAAGCCGGTAGGCTTACCGAGGACGAGGTGGAGATAGTTTTATCTGAGAAGAAGCAACTGATCAAACGTAATGGGATTCTTGATTACATTGAAGAAGATGGAACTCTACAATCCGTTGGTGGATTGGAAGAGCTTAAACGATGGTTAAGACAGCGTTCTAATGCATTCACCGAGAGGGCTAGGGAATATGGCCTGCCCCAACCGAAAGGCATGTTAATTTTAGGTGTACCTGGTTGTGGGAAATCATTGATTGCTAAGACTACTTCTCGCTTGTGGGGACTGCCACTGTTACGTCTTGATATGGGTCGAGTTTATGATGGCTCGATGGTTGGTCGCTCTGAAGCTAACCTTCGTAATGCCCTGAAGACAGCGGAGTCAATTTCTCCTGTAATCCTTTTCATTGATGAGATGGATAAGGCTTTTGCTGGCGGTGCAGGTTCTGGTGATTCTGATGGTGGAACATCAAGCCGGATTTTCGGTTCCTTCTTAACTTGGATGCAGGAAAAGACCTCCCCTGTGTTTGTCATGGCAACTGCCAACCGTGTTGAAAAGTTGCCTGGAGAGTTTTTGCGTAAGGGTCGTTTTGATGAGATCTTTTTTGTAGATCTACCGACATCTACTGAAAGGCAGGATATTTTTCGAATTCATCTTGGCAAGAGGCGTTCTGACATTTCTCGCTTCGATTTAGAGCAACTTGCTAAGGTGTCTGATGGATTTTCTGGTGCAGAGATAGAGCAGGCAATCATAGACCGATACCCGCCAGCACAGTGTATGTAGTACTCCTGTGTCTTCTCCAAAGCAGATATATTATCAAAAAAGAAATCGAGCGGGAAATTCTGGGCATCCTTGATATGCTGTGACTCGAACTCGCTTTCTT
>CAZSEZ010000112.1:0-12497 GCA_964606015.1 uncultured bacterium | reverse complement strand
AAGACCCCTTCTTTAGTCCTTAAGTGATAAAGAGGGGGTTCGCTATGACGATCTAACCAAAGTCACAACCATCGCAACCATCACCACCACAGCCATCTAATTCACAGCCGTCACCACCACATCCGTCCATATCACAACCACTTGGCTCACCACCATCACCACAGCCATCAACATCGCAACCATCGCTACTATCAGCAGCGTCAGAAATGCCGCCTCCCACACCATCCAGAAGATCTAGCAAAGATTCAATCAGATAGGTATCCCAGTAAACATCCCATATGTAAGGATCACTGGTAAAGTTCCAAAAATCACCAGATGAGTAGCTCTTAGGCACAGCGACAGTTTCAGGCTCGGGCTGCAAGTATACTTGCCCATCAACCTCGAAATATAGAGGTAAAAATTCTTTTTTCCTAGCAGCAATGAAAAAAGTCGATAGCTGAATTGCCAAACAGTCGATGATCTGGTCTATTTTGGTTTCTAATAGTGATTCGTTGAGACTACCTTTTAATCTGAGCAAATAGTAATCATCAATAATCCCCACTTCCACCTCGTTGACTTTATAACAGAGAGCATAGTTAGGAATCTCAAAAAATAAACGATTGAACTCAGCAATCTTGTACTTGAAATCTTCTTGAGAAAGAAACTCGCGGTTTTTGGGATATGCCAGAATCAACCTAAAGCGATGGTTGTAATCAATAAACAAGTCTTGTCGCTGAGAAATCGGTTTGAAAACAGCTTGGTTGACCTTGTTAAGCGTGACTTTCTGTGTTTTTCTAATTGCGAAAAAAGGTTGGCTCTGAAGCGGAACTGGATCGTATCCGCCGTTGGGACGATGACAACGAGAAATACGCTCACGAGTTAACCTAATACCTTCGAGCAAACCCCATTCGCTAATGGTATCTATTCCATATTGGGAACAAGAAGGCGAAAAACGACAACGGGCTGGAGTAACTTGACTAACAGTGTTTTGATAAAGCTGAATTAGACCAATTCCTAGAGAAGCTAACCCGCGATCGCGTAATCTTTGTAAGTCTTCTTGAGCAACATCATGAGGAGTATTAGCAACCATCGCAACAAATAAAAATCGAGCAGCAATCCTAAAATACCCACAAACAAACAGTAACTACTCTGAGTTATCAATTAGTAGCCAGAGTTCACCCATCATTCAAACTAACAAATCCAACAAATACCGCCCATACTCTAGGTTGATTGGAAAGATACCGAGGGATTCACTATACTGTTTTAAAGATATTTACAAAACAAAACAAAATTTAACTGCCAGGATTATCCTGTCAGACTGCAATTATCCCCATATATTTTACAGACATCAGTTTCATGCAATCGCTCCCAAAATTTGAAGAATTAATCCCTGAGGATTTAACCAAGTTTGCTTATCAAACTTTTCAGGAAGGAAAAAAACTCTTTGGTGTAGCTCACAAAACTGTTAGCGATCGCCTCACAGATTTAGCTGTCAACGACAATCGACCCAAGGGTCAAACTCTATCACCAGAGGTTCTACTAAAATTACAAACTAAGATCAAAGAGTTAGAAGAGTCAGACTGGCAAGATGTTCAAGCAGGAATTTATCCTGCTCAGACTTTATTCGATAATCCTTGGCAAGACTTTTTTCGCTACTATCCCGAAGTCTGGCTAGACATGCCCAAGATTTGGGCAAGATTGCAAAAAAAAGAATATCAAGAATTTGATTCGGCGATCGAGCAAACTGGCTACCCCAGCTACTATCTGCAAAATTTCCACTATCAAACTGATGGTTATTTGAGTGATCTCTCAGCAAATCTTTATGACTTACAAGTCGAAATTCTCTTCAATGGGACGGCTGATGCAATGCGTCGTCGTATCCTCAAACCACTAAAAAATGGCTTGCAACACTTTAGCGATGTACCTGCTAACGAACAAAAAGTGTTGGATGTCGCTTGTGGTACCGGCAGAACTCTCCGTATGATCCGCTCTGCACTAGATAAAGCTAAACTCTATGGGACAGACCTTTCTCCTGCCTACCTTAGAAAAGCCAATCAGCTACTTTCTGAGATTCCTGGGGAACTACCTCAACTACAACAGGCAAATGGCGAAGATTTACCCTATTTGGATAACTATTTCCACGGTGTTACTTCAGTCTTTTTGTTCCACGAATTGCCTCCTAATGCCAGACAAGCTGTAATCGAACAGTGTTTCCGCGTCCTCAAGCCCGGTGGCACTTTTGTGATTTGCGATTCAATGCAAGCCACAGATTCTCCTGACTTTAGCGTCATGATGGAAAATTTCCCTGTACTTTTCCATGAACCTTATTACAGACACTACACTACAGATAATCTAGAAGAGCGTTTAGAAAAAGCTGGTTTTAGCAATATTCAAGTCGAAAATCACTTTGTGAGTAAATACTGGATTGCGACTAAGCCTAGTGCATAAGCTTAATGAGCTGAAATAGATTAGATAAAAATCTGACCGAGGCGAGATTATCTCGCCTTTTTTTATCACAGAGAAGATTAACCGTCGTCAACATATTCGCAATCGCGCAGCATCCTATCACAGATAAGTCTTTAAGTATGTCGACTTTATGTCGTAGAAACTTTCTTAGGGATAATTTCCGTCAAGGAAGGCAGATCACTAATTGAAAGATGTACCCTAGAGCTGGGAGTGAAGGAAAAAACTGCGCTGATAAATATGACCAATACGGCCCTAATCAACAATCGCTACCGTATCCTCAAAACTATCGGAAGGGGAGGATTTGGTGAGACCTATTTAGCAGAGGACATGCACATGCCATCAGGGCGGAAGTGTGTTCTCAAGCAGCTCAAACCAATTGTGCAACAACCAGTAATCCCACTCTGGATGAAAGAGAGATTTCAACGAGAAGCAGCAATCCTCGAAGAGTTGGGGGCTGCTAGTTCTCAAATACCAGAGCTATATGCTTATTTCTCCGAAGCAAAGCAGTTTTACCTTGTCCAAGAACTAATCGAAGGTCAAACTTTAGGACAACAGTGGACAGAAAAAGCTAATTTTAGCTCCGCAGAAGTTACAACAATTTTGCAGCAAATCCTCCCGGTATTGGACTTTATTCATAGTCGCAAAATTGTTCATCGTGATATCAAACCAGACAATATTATTTTACGCCGCGGCGATCGCCTACCGATATTAATAGATTTTGGCGCAGTAAAAGAAACTCTTGCCACCACAGTGGAACAAAATAGTCATAGCGTCTCCGCTGCGATTGGGACTCCTGGCTACATGTCTTCTGAACAAGCAGCAGGACGTCCTGTTTATTCCAGCGATCTGTATAGCCTTGGTCTAACTGCTATCTTTTTACTCACAGGAAAAGCCCCACAAGAATTAAACCTAGACCCCCAAACAGGAGAAATCATCTGGCATCAATATGCCCAAGGTTTAGACTCCAGATTAGTTGAAATTTTAGATCAAGCCATCAAGTTTCATCCACGCGATCGCTATTCTTCAGCCTCTGAGATGTTACAAATTTTGGAAAGTAGTTTTGACCTCGAACCACTTACTAGCAGTTCAAAAAGTGCAGTAACAGGCGCCACAATCAAAGTTGCCCCAGCAGCGCAAAACAGACAATCAAAATTTCAAGGGACAGTAGCTTATGAGCAACCTCAAAACCAAGTAAAGAAACAAAAAAGTTGGCTTTCTAAAATATTGCTATTTTTCTTAGTTGCAGGAAGCTTAAGTCTCGGGGGCTTGGCATTAGGCTTTATGGCAGTATCCAACTGGTGGCAAAATCTCTCACAACCAACACCGCAAACTAGAGTACCGGAAACATCCAATCCGACAATCGCTTTACCCAAGCCAGACAAACCTGTAGTCAAGCTACCTCAAGAAGAAACAGAGCTTGAACCAGAAATACCGGAGCTTGAGCCAGAAATACCAGAACTGGAAGTTCCTACCATTATCTTGGAGCCTACTCAACCACCTCAGACAGAAGTAGCAACTCAACCCAAGCCTCCTCAGCCAGCATCAATTTCTCCAGTAGCGACGATGGGAACATCAGAAGCCCAATTGGTTAGTACCTTAGGCAAACCAACTTCTGAAAGAGCCGATCCACGAAAAAACCGCAGAATTCTCACTTATCGCAACGCTGATAATGGAAATCTCAATGCAACCTATCAAACCGATGACCAAGGAAAAATCAGGCAAGCAGACGTCACCCTCAGTCAAAACCTTAGCTTAGGAAGCATGCAAAATACTTTAACTAAGTTATTGGGGGGTAATGCTAATGCAGATGCCAAAAATAAACTTAGAGAAGTCTACAACCGTAGGAGCGATCGCTATTCTTTCCGTAATGGAACTATGCAAGGCAGCATTTATCGCGATTCTAAAGATCGAGTCAATATCTCAGTTTGGCAATAAGCTTAACTAGCCTCTAATTTTGCTAAAGAAATCTCAGCTGCACTTTTTACCTGAGGATGACTATCTCTAGCCAAAAACTTAAGAGCAGAAATACTCTTGTCGCTGGGCAGATTACCCAAAGCCTCTGCCAATCTCTGGCGAATCAACCAGTCTTCCGAGTCAGCGAAATTGAGCAGCTTATCAATTGCTCCTGCAGCTTTGATCTCTCCCAAAGCAGAAATAGCAGCTTGTTGTAAAACCACTTCATCACGGTCTAAAGCTTCTAGTAGCAGATCGTACGCACGATCATCTTTTAAATTACCTAAGGACACCGCAGCACTAAAGCGTACCAACCAGCTATCATCTTCATAAAAAGCTCTCACCAAAGGTTCAAAAGCTCTGATATCACCCAAATAGCCCAGTGCTCCCGCAGCATCAGCACGAATTCCATAGTCAGCATCGGTTAACATTAGGTCTACCAAAATAGGATAAGACTCTTCAGTTTTCTTTACTCCCAAGGCAAATACCGCCATTGAGCGGACTGGTAAAATCTCATCGTATAAAACTTTCTTAATCAAGGGAACCGCGTCTTCTGCTGCCACTTCGCGCAAAGAAACCAATGCCAACAAGCGATCCTTAGAATCTGGACTATCTAGCTGAGTAGCGATTTGTTCTATATCAGATTTATTCATATAACTCAATCACCTTAAATTGGTGCCTTGATTAAATTGTAGCGTTTTCCTATAGTTGAGACAGTAAAAATAGTTTTACTCTTTTCATCCTATTTACTGCTTTTTTGGGATCAAAATGGGATCACTAAATTTAGATCGGGCTAACGCCAAACTTGACAAAGTCAAAATATTACAACGCGGAGAGAAGCTATCTCTTCGAGGTCGCTTTCCTCCCAAGCCTGGTGATGGCAGTAAACCCAAACGCTATACGCTATCTACCAATTTACCAGCTACTCAAACAGGATTAAAGCTGGCTTTGGCAAAAGCTCAAGAGCTAGAGGCAGATTTATTGTATGAACGTTTTAGCTGGAATATAGGCAATCGCATATCAGTTGCCGAAGCCATAGCAGCTTTTGAAGAAGACTTTTGGAATACCAGAGAAAAAACGATAAATAGAGAGGACAATTATTTAGAAGCGTATAAAAAACATTTTTTATATTTGCCACAAGATGAGCCATGTACTGAGGATCTACTTTCAGATGCTTTATTAAGTAGCTCTGAACCCGATACTAAAAAAAGACAGTCTAGAACATTGGCCTATAAATGTCTGCTTAATTTTTTAGATATAAAGCACAACATTGACAAGTACAAAGGCAGTTATCGACCTACAAAGAAACGCGTAATACCGACTGAAGAAGAGATCGATTATTACTACGAGAATAATTGCAAAACCCCTCAATGGCGATGGGTTTACGGGATGCTTGTTTGCTACGGTATCCGCCCCCATGAAGTATTTAGATGTGATTGTTCTGAAGTAGGCAATTATCCGCCAGTTTTAAAAATATTAGAAAACAGTAAAACAGGCAGCAGAATAGTTTTACCAATACCCGATGAGAAGCGAGTAGTTAAGTGGAATTTAAAAGAGGTTGTGTTACCAAAAGTGCTTACAGAGGGCAAAAGCAATAGAGAATTAGGAGCCAAAATAACCAAGAAGTTTTATCATCTCAAAATACCAAGTCCTTATCATTTCAGGGATGCTTATGCTATTCGTGCGGCAATACTGAATTTTAATCCAGCAACAGTAGCTCAATGGATGGGTCATAGTCTAAAAGTTCATGATGAAAAATACCTTAGACACATTGAAAAGACACACCTTACGCAAGCTTGGCTGAATCATCAGCAAAAATAAGTTTTTGATACTCTTTGACATTTATTTTGTATCTTGAGCCGTTTCTAATGTAGTGCTTATTTAAGACTGCATCTGGCTTTTTGATGCGCCGATAAATTACATGATTTTCCACTTTCAAGATTTTAGAAGCGATCGCAACTGAGACAAAATCATCATCAATACCTGCTGATTTCAAGATTTTTTTTTGGCGAGCTATTTCTTGCTCTAGCTGGGCTACTCTTGCCTCTATGGATTTCTTTGACATTGTCCTAACCTCATTCTGCGATCGCTTTAATTGCTTGCTCGTTTACTTGATTTATCTCTGAGTCATTTTGCTGCAATTACTTTGCCTCCCGTAGTCTGTTTAAGCTCGTCAATTAAATTGTCTTGGCTACCATAAAGACTCATCAAAGCCATGTACTCAGCAGGTTCGTAAGTAAGCGTGATAGTTGCTTGGCTTACTGGTCTAAGGTCTTCAGTTTTGACCAAATAACAGTCTTCTGAACCTCCATAAACTCGGACTTTGTAGTTTTGGCCTGTAGCTGTCTTAGTAATGACAGAACAGTATTTATGGTTAACTGCTCTCAAATCAGCATCACAATGATCGCGGTCCGCGAGATCGATTAGCAGTAGTTGATTTGGTAGAAATTCCAGATTGCTTTCTGGTATTACTGGCGGTTCTTTCCGTTCGGTGGGTGGTTCTGGCTTTTGTTCAACCAGAGGAAAATCCTGGGTTGTTTGGTTAACTTCTTCAGTTTGGTTTGGTGGCGTTGGTTCTTGTTCTTGTTCCTGAGAATTAGCCCCGATATTGGCAACATTCATTTCTGATTGATTGCCGTATTTATCGTTGTATTTTCTT
Organism: uncultured bacterium; assembly: GCA_964606015.1. Lineage (GTDB taxonomy): Bacteria > Cyanobacteriota > Cyanobacteriia > Cyanobacteriales > Xenococcaceae > Hyella. The sequence continues at coordinate 5,440 of CAZSEZ010000112.1, read as the reverse complement.
GGATTATCACTGTTAATATTTACAGTGAGATTTTTTCTTAGTCCACTAACAAACGCATTTGAGACTTCACAACGCTTGGCTATTTCGCGATCGCTCCACTGACTCCATTCATCATCCTGTAGTAATCGCATCACAGCATTGCGTTTAGTCTTATTGCTCCGAGGCAAACCATGATTAGCATTAACCCCGCATGAAGCTAAAACAGCATCGCGGAAACTGCCCTCTTCCACTTGAAACAGAATCTCTGTAGAACCAAATTGAATATGGGTTTCAACTGTGTGAAAGCCATCGAATAACCAGTATTTATCGCCGTCAAATTTAACTTTAGGGGCTGGGAGTTCTCCACCTGACTGTAAGGCTTCTAGATAGTTTTCTACGATGTCTGGTCTGGTTGCGCCTCTCTGCTGGCAATCTGGATGACGTTGAATACTTGAGATCGCAATCTTTTGCAGTTTCTCGGTTGGTTCAGGTTGGGCTAGAGCTTGAGAAACTAACTCTAACTGGTCGTATTCAGTAGGCTCTAGTTGCTCTGGGTTTTTGAGTTTTAAAGCCTTTGTCCGAGCTACACAGTAATTGATTTTGTCCTGGTGAGGTTGCTTTATAGCCTCTGGTTGACCAAATTTGATAGCCCTATCAAGCTCGGCTCTTGCGATCGCTTCTTCCCGATTCAGTACATTGAGTTGATCGCATTCTTTACGGTCGATTTTGCGAATTAGCTTAGGTCTAGGATCTCCCAGCCAAATGTAATCTAGATCCTCTTTAGCAATTAAATCGAGGTTGTGAGGCGAATATGTTCCATTGGTGCCATTCTCAAACTCTACGTCAGCTAATAACTTGCCAGACTCTTCTTTAATCTCTGTAACTTTGCCAATTTCACCATGCTGATTTTTACAGTAGCTATTGACTGCAAAATCAGGCATTTTCTCACTATCCGCAATTCGGGCTTTTAGCGTTCTAATTTTTCCTCTGATCTCGGTTAAACGCGGATCGCTTTTTTTTACATCTGGCCGCTGTTTGAGCCATTCAAGCTGTGACTCTAGATCTGTTACCTGAGTCCGAAGATTAGTTAAGTATTCGCTGATTTTTGCGATCTCTGTTTGTAACATAGCTATAATCAATCTGAGATTGTTAACTTTCTATGGTTTGAAAGTTACTGGTATTAGTGGTGGGGTTCCTTAACTCCGCCTATTTTTGTGAGCGTTGGTTCTGTCTGCATTTCATCAAACGGGATATAACCAAATGTCTGTTCACACTGGCCTTTAATCCAGTAGTAAGAGTCTTGTAACCTTCGCCAAAATGTTCTGCTATCAAATGCCGAGGTTGAGACATCTACACAGTAGTCATCGCGTAAAGCCTTCCTAAACCAGCCACACGGGTTCCTTATCTCGCCAGTAAGATTGCGATATTGAAAAACTTGTAAGGTATCCCTTACTTTCTCGACTCCATAACTGAGTACTTCGTACCAGTCTTTTGGTAATCGATATTTAATCCCAGCTTTGGTACACATCCGCTTAATCTCTATTAGCTGCTGCTGTTTGATGAGCGCCTCTGGGGTGTAGTTGTCTGTATCGGTTTCTGCATCTGAATCGTATGGATTTTGCTGGTTTTGCACATCTGTCAAATTATCAAAGCCCTGATTTTGTGGCGTAAAAAAAAGTTTTAGCTCTACATAAGCACCGCCAACGCCTCGAAAATGAACTTCTATTACTCCAGCTTTTTCTAGTCGCTCTACGATGCGGTAAACAGTTCTTTGGCTAGTAGTAAATACTTTGCAGTAGCGTTTTAGCCATTTCTGAAATTGTGAGTATTCAATCTTGATTTTGCGATCTCCTCTCTTGGGGGTTTTGCCAATCAAGAAATTGATAAATAGTTCGTCTACTCGTTGTGTGATTCCCAGGTCTGACAAAAGACCCTGCATTCTATTGGTAAGCATTGCTAATTTTTCATTGCTAATTTTCTGGACATAAAGCTTTGGGCTTAGTCCCAATTTGAAAAGTCATAGTTTGGTTCTGGCCTCTTGGAGGCGAAGAAGTCTTGCGCCATGTCGTATATGGGATTTACGAATGCCCTGCATTAGCTCAGGGATTTGGTGGCTTGGTAAGTCTGTGGCGTTGGCTTTTTGATAGAGAATCCTTAGCTGATGGCGAGTATTCAAGACTAGCTGTTTAGCTTGAAATAGTTGGTCGGACTTGTTTTGAACCATGATTATTTTTGCGGCGTTGTTGGTAAAGATCACGAATGCGAGATTCGATTAACTGAATGCTGTTTTGGGTGTCTTGAAGGTGCCAGAGGGGCATTTCAGTTGGGTTAGTGTTTCGAGTTCTGATTTGTTCTCGGTAATGCTGTTTCAAGTGTTTGAGGCTAATTCGATAACCCTGAATTTGGTCGTTTATTGTTGGAGTCTGGTGCATAAAGTGACTGGATTAGTTGGGCTAGATGGATCAATTTCAGCGATTTTTAAGGTCGCCGTTTTAGCATCAAGAAAAATGGATTCTAAGTCGAATCAGACTTAGTGAAAGGTTTCCTGAAGATTGAGTGTGTATTGGTCTTAGTCAAGTTACTAAGCCATTCTTGTATTGCTTTATGTTTCGCTTCGTTCACGGAAAAAGTTGGATAGATAAAAGCTTAATATTTTGCACGTGCAATTTTGCTAATCTAAATATATGCACTTGCAAAATTAAAAGTCAAGTCACTCCAACAAATTTCAACAAGCACGTGCAATAATCTAGGAAAGTTTGATGTTTTCAGAAAATGGATCAAGTCAACGCAACCGTAAGAATGAACAAAGACGATTGGGAGTCTTTGAGGGTCAAGGCGGAAAACTTAGGAATGAGTCGAACCAAGTTATTAACCCAGATTGCGCGAGGGAAGATAACCATAGAAAAACTTCTGCTAGAAGAAGAATTCTTGTTGGGGGAATCCTCAGCCAATTGATCAACGATACCCAGGATCAATTGGCTGAACTAGACCGACAAGCGCAATCTATTCAGAATCAAAGTGAAAGGCTTAGGAAAAGGCTGAAATCTTTCGAGCAACTTCAAGAATCTTTGACTGATGAAATTCCTGATGAATAAACGCAAATAAAAAAAAATTTATAAAAGAAATATCTTTAAACTAACCAAATAGCTTGAATCAACAATCTGTCTAAATTCACAACATAATTGTGATCATAATCATATCAAGATAAGTAGTTAATAGTGATAATTAAAGTGTAGAATTAACTATTTATTGCCGCTTCAGAGTGAAATGACTGAGAATAATTTCACCAATAGTGAATTCTCTATAAACCTAAAGTAATCTTCATAAAGAATATTCTTCTTTCTCAAGAATTTTATTTAAAGAAATAGTTGTATGTACAGATTCTAGGATTTTCTATTGGCTTTACAATCATTAGAAATATTGATCAGATTCAAGTCAGACTGAGATTTCTAGCCATGAACAATCCTATTGCTTTAGCCGAAAAGATTGCATCCAAAAAGCAGCGTAAGCCAAAACTCGGAACTATATTAACTGCGGCCGATCTGGTTTCAGAATCTCAAGTAATAAAAGCTCTGGAATATCAAAAGGAATCACCTTCTTTACGTCTAGGAGAAATTCTGGCTCATCGAGGATTGATTGATCCTCGAACTTGTGACTTTTTTGCTGGTAAGTGGAATAGATTTATTGAACTAGATTATAGAAAGCCTCTAGGATATTATCTATTGCAAGCTGGATTATTAGAAAAATCTGATATTGAAGAAATCCTCTCAGAACAGCAACTTAAGCAGTATCGTTTTGGAAAAATTGCTGCGATGAAAGGTTATGTTAAACCTACTACTGTGGATTTCTTTTTACAGCATTTATTTCCTGAGGAGTTAGGGGCTTCTCCTGACCAAAGAACCTTAGAAAGTTTACTAAGAAGTCAGAAAAGACAATACAAGTACTATTCTGAGGCTCGTAGAAGAAATAAGTTAGCCAAAATGAAAGTTGGATAGTTGTAAATTACCACAGCTTGCTTAACTTTATTATATTATCTCTTCCTAGTTATTCGAATTGGATTACTTTTGCTGAGATTAGCAACTTGCCATGTCTGTGGAAACAAGACTCAATGGCCTAGATTGCAACCCTTCTAACTAAATGTCCTTAAATACTGATCAGAGTTTAAGTTTTTACCTTGAGTTTACAAACTAACTAAGAGCATAGTTGACTTTGCAGAATATATTAGTGATTTACAATACTAAGTTGTCAATAGTTCTTAACACAAAGAATAATAAAAAAATGCTTATAAATGCCTAGTTTGTGATTGAATATTTTTGGATTAAAATCATTAAATTAACCGTTTTTTATGTCCATAAAAAATCAGTATTAACACGGCTGTATTGATTATTTAAATTGTATAACATGAGAAAACATACATTGTATTTCTATTAATTCTATGAGTTCTCAAGTTGATGACCAGTTATTGTACGATTTAGCAAAAGAACTCAAAAATGATTATAGAATTAATCATAATATTTCTAAGCACTTAACGGATTCCCAGAAAGCCGATTTGCTTTGTATTCTGGAAGATAATAAATCTGTCCTAAGACTTGTCAATTTACTGACTGTAAAGAACAGATCCTTGGGAAAAAGTAATCAAACAATCGGAAAACAGAGAAGCGATTTAGTGAAAGCTCTCGTTAAGGAAAAAGAGATAAGCAAGAAGTTAAGTACAGAAGTCAATCAATTAAAATCTGAATTAGAAGAATTAAAATCCCAAATGGCAATTAGTTCGCACTCACTTCAGGATTTACTTTTATCGGATATTTTACAACGAAGCGAAATCATAAAATTCCTTCAGGAATTAATAAACTCTTTACAGGAAAGTAAGTGAAGTTTCACAATAAAGCTCAATATGCTGGTTGATCATTCTTTCGTAATAAGATATTCTCCTTTGGAGCCTTCTATTCACCTTCAGAATTTAGCTGATGGAGAATAGGCTTATCTATTCGTGTTTATGAATACCTTATAGCTTGCTGTGGGGTATTTTTTTTATTGATATTTGACTGAAGATGACTGATACAAGCAAAGTCTGATAGCCCAATTACAACTATATTGAGTGACAGTATCCCTTTTTTGAGAAACATTTGAGTGAAGTCCGAGGGGGTCTAGAATCTACTTTACGACGTTCTACTAAAATAAACCGACCTTTTCAAAGAACTGAGCTATCTTCGACCAATGCTAATTAGCCAATTAAAAGAAAAAAATTCTGTCGATGATCAACAGAATTAAATTTCAGCTTTATCGATGGAAAGTACTAGATTACCCACATTATAACTACTCTAAAAAGTATTGTCACACGTTAATTTTCAATAAGATTACGCCTTAAATCTTGAATCTCTCTTTGTTGTTCTTTCAGCTGACTTTTCAAATCAAAATTTTCTCGTTCTAGCTCTTGTATTCTTTGGCGCACTTGCCCGAC
>CAZSEZ010000111.1:0-12543 GCA_964606015.1 uncultured bacterium | reverse complement strand
TTGGTTTGCCCACTGCTGCTACTGTCCCTCATAAACCTACAATCCGCTGTATGTTCTTGATCTAGCTACAGAGGCCGAAAATATCGATGCCAACGAATTATTTTTTTCTCATTAAGGTGAGCCAGATCTGTAGAGTGCTTGGCATTTATTTGGCCAAAGTAACTTTCAATAAAGAGGTCGCTAAAGCCCATACCCAAAACAATTTATGCTAATAATGCAACAAAACTTAAGAAGAAGATATACTGAAGCCTAGAACTATCGCGGGCACGGCAAATAGGGTAATGCAAAAGAGGTTGACCATCACGATCAATGAAGAGGTGTACAACGGTCTTTACAAGGTTGTTGGTAGAGGTAAGATTGGTCGCTTCATTGAAGATTTAGTACGTCCCCATGTAGTGGAAGAAACAGAATTAGAACAAGAAACAGAACACGAACTAGATAATCTCGAATGGCTAGAAGCTCTGATGCCTGAATCAGATAATTCTGATGTTGCCTAACGTTGGAACCATTTGACTGCAATATCTAGAGCCTTATCTATCGAAGATTGAGGTAAGCCTAACTGTTGAACTGCTTTGGTAGAGTCATAAAACATAGTTTGTCGAGACATTTTGACCCCGTCGATCGCAATTGTTGGCTGTTTGCCTAAAGGAGCCAAGATTTTTTCTTCTAACCAAGCGACTCCATAGGGGATCGCATAAGGAATTGTATTTTGGGGGGCGCTCAGGCCAGTGATTTTGGCTAACTTGTCGAGGATCTGTTTGAGAGTAAGATTTTGATTGCCCAGAATATAGCGATCGCCACTAATACCTTTTTCCATTGCCAAGAGATGTCCCCAAGCCACATCTTCTACATCAATCAGATTTAAACCGGTATCGACATAAAAAGGCATTTTGCGTTCCAAAAAACGCACGATGATTTCTCCTGTGGGAGTAGGTTTGATGTCCCAGGCTCCGATAGGTGTTGTCGGGTTAACAATCACAATATCTTGCCCTAATTTGGCTGCTGCAACTGCTTTTTGCTCAGCATAGTATTTGGATTGTTTGTAATAGCCTGTTAGTTGAGCAACTGGACTTTGGTAGGTTTCATCTACTGGTTTGCCCTGTTTGCCCACACCAATGGCCGCAACCGAACTGGTATAAATAGTTCGCTTAATTCCTGCCTCTCTTGCGCAACGCAAGATGTTTTCTGTTCCTAGAACATTGCTCTGATAAAGCAAATCGCGATCGCGCTGCCACAAGGAATAACAAGCAGCCACATGAAATAAAACCTGGCAACCTCGCATCGAAGCCACAAGGTGAGAACTATGCAAGTCCACTTCTACAAGTTCAATTTCTAAACCTTGCAAATTGGCCAAATCGCTCTGAGGACGTACCAAGGCCTTCACTGAGTAACCCTTAGCCAGCAATAAGCGAATCAAATTCGCCCCTACAAAACCCGTTCCTCCAGTAACAAAAACATGCATAGTTAGAGTTGATTGTTAGACTTGGCCTTTCAAATATCATCCTCCACCAACGATAGTGACTACTTCCAAGGTGTCACCATTTTGAATCGTTGTAGCGGTCCAATGCTGGCGATGTAAGATATCGCCGTTGTATTCTACTGCTACTAAACGAGGATTCATCCCAATGCTTTCTAGCAGCTCTACCAAAGTTAAGGAATTAGCTAGGTTGTGGATTTCTCCATTAATTTGCACATTGATTGTGTTACTTGCGCTAATCATAGTAATAATCTAACTCCATCAAAAAGTTATTGACCTAAACCGCTCATAAATTGACGTACTGCCATATGTGGTTGTTCTGCTGCCATGATCGCTCTAACCACTGCAATTTTGGATGCTCCTGCTGAGATAACTTGGTCAAAATTACTCAAATCGATACCACCGATGGCATACCAAGGGATGGGACAGTTTTCGGATACATATTGCACGTATTCTAAGCCGGCAGGTGCTTTGTCTGGTTTGGTAGGAGTTGCATAAACTGGTCCTACACCAATATAGTCGGCTCCTTCTGCGATCGCTGCGTGCATTTCATCAGGATTGGTAGTGGAGCGACCAATAATCTTGTCACTACCTAAAATTTCTCTCGCCAGGGCAATAGGAATATCTTGTTGTCCCAAATGTACGCCATCTGCATCTACTGCTACAGCGAGATCTACACGATCATTCACGATAAACAATGCCCCGTAGTTATGGCACAGTTGGCATAGTTGTGCTGCGTTTCCCAAACGGATATTGTCGTCTATTTCTTTATCGCGATATTGTACTAGGGTCAAACCACCTCGCAAGGCATCATCTACTATGGCAAATAGATTATCTGAAGGCGAAGTTACCAGATACAAAGGAGAGTTGTACAGTAGTTTATTGCGATCTCTACTAAAAAGATTGCTCTCTAGGGTATAAACGCGATAGCGAAGTTGTTTGCTATTTTGTCCGATATTTAGCTGTGGTAGGTAGAGCTTGCCATACTCTTCTAATACCCTCAAGGCTTCCTGGACGCGAGCTAAATTTGCTTGGAGCAAATCTTCAACACTTTCTCTGGTTTCTTCTCCTGGATGGGATAAGTCTGTTCCGACATCTTCAGGGGTATTCCTTGCCTGGCGGATCTCCCAAATATGCATTGCAGCCAATTCCTGACGCATTTTCTTGCATTCTTCTGCCAAAGAAGCATTATTTAAGCCAAACCGACACCATTCTTCGATAATTCTCAATCCTTCGCGGGCACGGTCCAAATTAGCATCTAGAATACGGTAAATAGCTTTTTGCATGAGTAAGTTTGATTAGTTGTTCTTGGTTGGAAAAGATTCGAAGTATCATCCAGATTTTGCCCCTAATCGAATTTAACTCAAAATTTCTAACTAACCAAGCTCTATTAAGGTTGCACTTAGCATTCAACTATATTTAATGATTGCGCAGGCTTAGCTTTATCAGCTTAGGTATCTAGCTAAGAAGAGAACTAAAAATATGTTTTAAAAGTATTCTTGATGGCATTAGCCTACTTGCACGCCACGCCAGAAAGCGACATATCCTTCAATGTTTTTCGCTTGCTCTTTGGCATTGGGATAATACCAAGCTGCATCTTTATTGGTTTCGCCATTAACTACAACGTTGTAATAGCTTGCCTGTCCTTTCCAGCCACAAGTAGTGTGAGTCTGACTGGGTTCAAAACACTCTTGCTTGATATCTTCGGCGGGGAAGTAATGATTGCCTTCTACGACAATTGTGCGATCGCTTTCGGCAATAGTTGTGCCGTTCCAGGTTGCTTTAATCATGTTATTTTTTGCGGAAAACTATATCTACTAGAAATTATCAGATTCTGGTCTTGCGCCAGAGCTACCAGACTTATTCAAGAATAAATTGCCCATCGAATCGTTCTGATAAATGCAATTAATTTTAGGACTACCTTCAAGGACTCCTGTAAAGCCAAAAGTATTCATCCTACGTTTGCAATCTTTTACTTGGTCGTTGCTCACAAGGTTTTGCTTTTCGAGCAGAGTCCAGTTATTTTGCCTCAGGACACAACCAGGTTCCATGATTGGCTGGGTCACATAGACACTAAAAGGGTTGAGCGTGAGATAGATACGCATATCTGAGACAATTGCACTGGCTCCGAATTGTTGGCATAGCTGAGCGTTGGGAGCTTGTTGATCGATCTCTACCCGAGAGTCCACACTGTCAAGATTGGAGTTATTGCTAAAGTTGAGAGCAATCCCAACTACGATTCCCAAAACGAAGACACTAGCCAAAATTGCTGCTTTGGCAGCATCAAAAGGACTTTTTCCCCCTCCTGATGGGGGAGAATTACGTGGTGGCTCGCTGTAAGAACGTTCTCGGTTGGGCCTACTTCCGCGATCGCGCCTAGGCGGTTCATAGTCGTAGCGGTTTCTTCTGGCCATGCAATTATTACTGTTACTTAGATTCCAAGACTCCAGTATTTATTCTAACTATATATCTCATAGATTAGGCTTTGGTATTTAGCTCGGACTTGAGGTCGTTTGAGCTTAAGGGTTTGGGTCATCAACCCATTCTCCTTCGAAAAGGGTTCAACCACAAAACGAAAACTACTGATGCGATCATCTGCTCGGTAGCCTGGACGATTTTTGATCTCACGACTCAATTCTTGACAGAAGAGGTTTTTGATCTCCTTACTGTAGAGAGAACTTTGAGCCACTTCCGCTAAAGTTGCCGTGGCTTCTGGTAGAGCTAGGTTTAATTGTTCGCGATCAAGCCATTTTTGGAGAGATTCTAGATTGGGGACAATCAAGGCTCCTAGGGCTTTTTGATCCTGTCCGACCAGCATTATTTGGTCGATATAAGCGCTACGAATACAGGCATCTTCGATGGGTTGAGGTTCGATGTTTTCTCCGTTAGTTAAGACGATAGTATCTTTGGCCCTACCAGTTAGAACCAAGTCATTATCTTTGGTTACCCAGCCCAAGTCTCCACTATCAAACCAGCCTTCTGCATCGATCGCTTTGGCTGTAGCTTCAGGTTTTTTGTAGTAGCCCTGCATAACTTGGGTGCCACGAATTAGGACTAGGCCTGTTTCCCCAGTTGCTAATGTGGCCTTGGTCGTAGGATCGACAATTTTGATTTCAGTTTCAGCGATTGGTTGGCCTGCGGTCTTGCGGAAATTGCGCTCTAAACGGCGAGCATTGGTAACAGGAGAAGTTTCAGTCAGCCCGTACCCTACCAAAACAGGAATATTGGCAATTTCATAAAAGTCATCTAGGTGCTTGGCTAAGGAACCGCCACCACTGATAAAGCTTTTAACTTCGCCACCGACAGCATCACGAACTTTTTGATAAACAATTTTATCGGCGATCGCATGAACTGGTGCCAGTAAAGTTGCTTTGGCAGTGGCAACTAATTTTTCTGTTACAGAAGGACTGAGGTTGTCGAGATCTAAACCTTGGGCTACTCGGCGTGCCTTGATATATTGTTCGGAAAGATTGAAGAAATTATTAATCAGTTTTTGCTTACTTTCTGGTTGGTCGCGAAATTGCTTTTGCACTCCTTCGTAAAGAGATTCCCAAAGCCTGGGAACACCCACCATGTAATGGGGCTGATATTTCTTGAGATCGTTTTTTAGCGATCTCAAATTGGTGTAGTACTGAGTACAACCTCTAGATAAAAGGAAATATTCTGCGCTGCGCTCATAAGCGTGCCAACTAGGTAAGATGCTCAAAACGCGATCGCCTTGTTGACATTGGAGGATTGTATGGAGGTTTTTAACCTGATGGAGCAAATTACCATGAGAAAGCATTGCTCCTTTGGGCTTACCTGTAGTGCCAGAAGTGTAGATCAAGGTGGCTAGAGTGCTGCTAGTCTGCTTAACTGTGTCTAGTGATTGGTTCTGAGCGCGTTCTAGTAGTTGGGAAAAATTAAGCAATTGGCAGTTTAGCTCTTCAGCTTCTACCTTTTCTTCTGAGAGGAGAATAATAAATCTAACTTCAGAACCTTGAATCTCGGTAATTAGTCGACGCAGAGTTTTCTCATTTTCTACGACTAAAGCTACGCTATCGCTATCTTGAAAGATATAGCTGAGTTCCTGGGTTTCTGCGGTGCTGGAGCGGACAATGTTGACTGCTCCAGCCATCATAATTCCTTGATCGGCAACCAACCAACGAGGGGAATTATCTGCGAATAGAGCAACTTTTTCTTGAGGCTGAATTCCTAATGTCTGAAGAGCTGTCGCAAATGCTGTTATCTGATGATAAAGCTCTTGATAAGTCAGTTCTACCTTTGGTTTGAGATGGGGCGCATTTAGAGCAACTGTTTGACCAAATCTTTTGGCTAACAGACTCCACATTTCAGGTAAAGACTGGACTTCAGAGATAGCTTTAGCGGACTTTGCAGCTAGAGAATTAGCAGTAATCATCAAGAATTAAATTGTTATATCAAATACATCCTATTCTCAGGATAGTTCCTTATTGATTTTTGCCAATGGTAATACAGACAGATATTTTTTTGTCTATTGCTCTATTGTGGCTAACTCTAAAGTTTTGGTCTTTGATCTTAATCTTGAATATACTCTGTGCCATTAACTAGAGCAGACTCTGCACGGGTGAATTCGCGACCAAGATAGCACGCATGATCGAACATTGATATTAGAGGCGGATTAGGCTCTTCAACGACCTTGACACAAAGTTCCTTGGCAGTGCGAGCAGAGAATATAGTTTCGGCTACTCTGGGTTTGCTTTTGGTACCACACGCAATTACCTCACCTGTATCGGGGTCTACAGCCAAACCCTTCTCATTGATGATGTTGGTGTAGTGCTTGGCATAGATTAGGTTTGTATCGCGATCAATGTAGATAATAAAGTAACCTTGTGGATCAAGATCAATTGGTCTTTTGGATAGCTCGTCGTCGATTTTTGTGATTTCTGATTTGAAGTCTGTTGCGAGTTGTTGAGTCATTGTTGGTCTTATTAGCTGCTTTTTCTCAGAAGATAATTTTATTACGAACCGCCAACCATTCAGCTAATCGCTAATAATCTTTTTTCCTTGGTAGATTTTTTTTGAGTCTTGATCCAAATGAATCCAACCTAGATCCTGTAAACGGTGTATGAGGTTCGAGATAGTAACCCCAAGGCTATCCGCTATCTGATAAAGATGTTGCCATTTGGTGAGCTGTTTTTGAGCTGTAACCTCAGTCAGAACGTGCTGGGGCATTAACAGACATCCTGCAAAATACTGGGCTTGCCATTCGATGCCATCAAGATCGGATTCGCTACGACAAAGTAATGGTTCGATATTCGGGTTAATCCCTTTACGCTGGAGTCTGATCTGACGCTCTACTGCGGGAACATCGATGTGGAGTACCCAATGTCCTATTTCGTGGGCAATAGTAGATTCCCCAAAGCCACCTGATAGCTGCGGGATATTTTCGTTGATCTCGATCAGTTTATCCAGAGGTAAGATTCTGGCTGCAATTTGTCCTTGTGCGTCATCTGGAATACTGTCCCAAACGATATCTAGTCCCAAAAACTCTGCTACTGTACTCGCATCTAGAGGCCATCTGAGAGCCTTGCTCTGCTTTGCTTCCATCGACAGTAAAACTTTCAGCGCAGCAGCCTCGATTTCTAACTTAGAAATGTAGCGGAAAGGACGAAAAACATTCACAGTTAACCTGGTTTAATTGCAACAAACTCATACCGTTATGGTAACAAGTTGTTGGATGTGAGATGTTTAGTTCTCATCTACATTGGCTGCTTGCTGTAAGACTTTCTTGGCAAAATCAGGATTTTCGCGCATGCGACGGAATAAAACAGGCATGTCTTTGTAGTGTTGCTTGAGGAGGTCTTCTTCTTGATGAGGAATTCTCCCTGCTAGAAAAATCAATTCTTCTTCATCAAGGTCAAGGTTGCGAGCTAAGCCTCTGATTACTTCCTCTTTTGGTGCGTAGTCAGCACGATTATTTTCTAGTTTGGAGAGATAGGTGAAGTCGATTTTGAGAATTTTGGCTAGCTCTCTTTGAGAATAGCTTTTATTTTTTCTGGCTTGGCGAATGAGTGTTCCAAAATCTTCAGACATTTAAGTGACTCCTAAAAAAAAATTATTTGCGCTACAGCTAGTTGACCATGCACCCAACTTTAACTTTCTCTAACTAGTAGATTGAATCAAGGTTATTCACTCTGAAACAATTACTATTAGTTTATTTTAACTTGAACAAACAATCAACTTGATAGTTACCAGTAGCTAGTGATAAATTGCCTCTTATTTTTGATGACTATGTCTTTTTTTGAGTTTCTCAATTTACTGCCATTGCAGTAAGTTTTTGATCGTAGTGATCAATTCATGAGGCTCAAAAGGTTTGACAATTACTCCTGTGGCACCCAAATGTTGATAACGTTGTTGTTCGCTGATTTTCGCTTTGGCAGTTAGAAAAATTGTGGGAATATCTTTGGTGTTTTGTTGGGCTTGCAGTTGCTCAAAAGTGGCAATCCCATCTAAGTGAGGCATCATTACATCCAAAAGAATGGCATCGGGTTGCTGTTCTTGGGCTAAGATCAGTCCTTGTTCTCCTGAACTGGCAGAGATAGTTTCCCATTCTGCGATCGCTTCTAAGCAAATACTAATAACTTCGCGAATGCCATCATCATCATCAATGATCAAAATTCGTTTTGGCTTCATGGTGCTTGTCAACTAAAGTTCTTGGTGGCTAAGGGGGATACTAAAGTAAAAAGTACTACCAATCGAAAAAACACTCTCTACCCAAATCTTACCGCTATGCTGCTCGACAATGGAGCGACAAATCGCTAAACCCAGTCCTGTCCCTCCTAAAGATCTTGAATCGGAGGCATCAACCTGATGGAAACGTTCAAAAATAGTGTCGAGACGATCTTCGGGAATGCCTCTGCCATAATCCTTGATGCTAAAAACTAGTTGTGATTCTGCTGATTGTGATACTGCAATTTCTACTTTACTGCCGGGGTCGGAAAACTTGAGCGCATTACTTAATAAATTGGTTAACACTTGTAGTATGCGATCGCTATCTCCCAAAAATTGGCAATTAGCGTAGTTTTTGATGATGCTAATTTGGGATTTTTGTGCTTCTAGAAGTACGCGATCGATTGCTTGAGAAATTAGAGACTCTAGATCTATTTGCTCGATAATTAAGCTGGTTTTGCCAGATTCGAGTTTTTCTAATTCCAGAATATCGTTGACGAGACGTACTAAATGCTCGGTACTTTCGGTAGCAATATTGATGACTCGGGCTTGTTTAGCTGGTTGTTTGGCTAACACCCCTGAATTGAGTAAACCCAAAGCTCCTCTCACAGAGGTTAAAGGAGTTCGCAGCTCGTGACTAACCACAGAGATAAATTCATCTTTCATCTTTTCAATGGCTTGACGTTCAGTGACATCTTCCCCGATGCACATCATGCCAATGGGGTTTCCCTGCATATTCCTCAGTTGCGCGCTATTCCAGGCGATTGTCTTTTTTTCCCCTGCTCTGGTGAGAATCGTATGGTGGTGGAACTGGTGGGATACATTGTGGTTATAAACCAATAGGTTGTGAATTTTGCGAGATGCTTGACGATCGCTGATAGAGACAAAATTGGCAAACCAATCTTGGTGCATTACTTGCTGTCGGTTGTAACCCGTTAGTTCCAGAAAATAAGGATTTACGTAGTCTACCTTGCCTGCTTTATCTAATCCGACTACTAACAAGCGAACATTTTCTAGTAGGTCACGCCAGCGTCGCTCCGATTCTTGGAGATTATCTTGGCTAGCTTGAAGTGCAGATTGGGTTTGTTTTCGCTCTTTTAATTCTTCTTGCAGGCGATGATTGGCAATTTCTAATTCTGCGGTTCGTTGAAAGACCCGTAGTTCCAATTCTTTTTTGGCCTGAGTGAGTAAAGCTTCAGCTTCTTGTCGTTTCTGTTCTATGCGGTCTGCCGAAATATATTTACCAATGCTCTGAGTCATCATCTCAATGGTTTCTTTTTCGCGATCGCTAAATGGCTCTTGACGAGCTTTAGTACTGGCAAAGCTCAATACTCCATAAATTAATCCATCCAAGTAAATCGGTGTTCCGATATATGAGCCTAACTTTAACTGGCGATCTAGGTAGTAATTGTTTGATTGGATGCTGGTCTTGACATTTTGATAGGTTATGGTTCGTTGTTCTCTGACCGCAGCTGCACAATGAGTTTTTTCAAGAGAAAACTTCATCTGTGGCTTGAGGGATGTGATGTCGGATTCGATTGCCGAGATGGTCAAACAATTGGCTTCGACTATCCCAACAATCCCAATAGAACACTGAAACATTTGACAGCCTGTTTTTAGATAATCCTGATATAGCTGCTTGGAGTTCTGATAATCTGTGGCATTAAGCCGATGTAACTGTTTGAGATTATTACTAAATGCGGTGAGTTCTTCTGATTTTCCCTTGAGTTCTAGTTCGGCTTGTTTGCGGTCGGTAATATCTTCGGCAATACACAGTAGATTATCTGGTTGCTGAATTTCGTTGTAGAGAGGAACTTTAATTTTGTGAACGATTTTCGTGTCGCCATTAAGGCTGGTGATTGTTTCTTCAGGAACGTCTATTACTCGCTGGTTTTTGATTGTCTCTAAATCTTGTTTTAACCAATCTTGTGCTTGTCCCAAAGAAAAGCGATTGTAAACTGTCTTGCCCAAGACCTCTTCTGCTTGAAGACCAAAAATACTCTCTGTTGCTTTATTCCACAGCTTGAGTTTGCCAAAGTCTTTGATAGTAGCGTCTTTAACGTAAACCGCAATAGGTAAGCGATCAATTACGGTTTGCAAAAACTTTTTTGCCTCTTTGGTCTGCTTTTCAGCAATTTTTTTGTGTTGGAGTTCTTGCTGAGTTAGTTGTAATAATTCTGCTTGTTGTACTGCGATCGCGATTTGATTAGCTAGTTGCTGAAATAGATTAACCGCAGCATCCTGCCATTGCCTAGGGCGATCGCATTGGTGGGCAATCAATAATCCCCATAAATGAGGCACCTCAGAACTAGAATCTTGGTGAGGCAAGAGAATTGGCGCGACTAGATTAGCTCGAATCTGGAAATGTTGTAATAATTCGCGATGACATTGATTAATTTCGGCAGTAATAACATCATCATGTACGGTAGCTTTGCCATGTTGATAGTGCTTAACCCAGTTATTCTCAAAGCAAGGATCTCGAACAACATACTCGATTAATGACCACTGAGGATCGCTGATTGACTCAAAAGCAACCTTACCACTCCAATCTGACTGAAAGCGATAAATTAGAGTGCGATCGCACTGCAATAGTTGTCTTACCTCATCAACTGCAGTTTGCAGGATTTCGATAACATCTAGAGATTGCCTAATACGAAAGGAAACTGTCGCTAGAAGCTGATTAATCTCTTGTTCGGACAAAGCCATGAGACGATTGCTATATCTTAGCTATGAAAAATTGGTAAACTTAGGCACTTCCAGGATAGCTAAGGTGTTCACCAGTTAAGAGATAATTTTTTTATTATTTTAGGGTTACGGGATCAAGTTGTTAGACGTTATGAGAGGTGAGAGATCTTCAAGAGAACAATCAAGAACTCTAGTTCGATCTACTCAACCTCTTCAATATGACTTAACTCAAGGATTTAGCTTACATTTGCCAGATCGGAAAAACGAATCTTGAGATAGTCTTCTTCCATTTTTGCCCCTGTAGGATTGAGGGCGGCTAACGCTTGTGGTAAAACCAGATTTCGGCGATGATTACCGATTCTCACGTTTAGCTCGTCGCCAGTTTTATTGAGCTGGATTTGCTCTTTGGGTATGCCAGGAAGGTACAACTCTAGACTGTAATAGTCTTTTTCTTGAATTACTTTAATAGTGTTTTCTTTGTAATAGACTTGGCTGGGGTCTTCATCTCCATAAAGAATTTCCTTTAAACGGTCTAAAGCAGCTAAACCACACATTTCCTCAGAAAATAAAGGTGCTTCTTTAATCGGTAAAGGATGGAAATTATCGTAAATTTCTTGTTTATAGATGTTTTGGTTGGCTTTCCAGCGCTCAAAGAAAGGATCGTTGACTGAGTCAGGAATAATTCTGTTGGCTACCACCATATCTGTTGCGACGTTATATAGACTCAGGTAGGCATGTGCCCGCAAAGACTCTTTGATAACCATTTTTTCGGGATTCATTACCAAACGAACTGATGTTTGAGTGTTGTCAGTCAAGACTTTCTCTAAAGCTTCAATTTGTTCGTAAAACTCATAAGGTGCATCCATTACCTCATTATCGGGTAAAGAAAAGCCTGCAATGGGACGGAAAATTGGTTCGACAATCGGACGTAGCGCAGCAGACATTCCTTGAAAAGGTTTATAAAAACGTCTCATGTACCAACCACCTACTTCGGGTAGGCTCAACAGACGTAAAGCTGTCCCTGTGGGGGCGGAGTCGATGATCAGAACATCAAAATCCCCTTCATCGTAATGGCGTTTCATTCTTACCAGGCCAAAGATTTCATCCATTCCTGGCAAAATAGCTAGTTCTTCAGCTTGAACTCCTTCTAACCCTCGCGCTTGTAATACTTGGGTAATGTAGCGTTTGACTGCACCCCAATTGCCTTCTAGCTCCATCAAAGCATCTAACTCTGCTCCCCAGAGGTTAGGACGAACTTGTTTGGGTTCGTGTCCTAGCTCCATATCAAAACTATCTGCCAGAGAGTGAGCAGGGTCGGTACTAAGGACTAAAGTTTTGTGTCCGAGTTCGGCACAACGAAGACCAGTGGCAGCAGCGACGGAGGTTTTGCCAACGCCTCCTTTGCCAGTCATGAGAATTACGCGCATAAGGGAATATTAGATCCTAGCTGAAAAAATTTACATTGCTTAATTTATTATTATAGGATTTTCCGCGAAAACCCTTATCGAATAATTCTTTGAAAGTGGGCTTGAGCACAGGCTGTTTTTTTGACTGACAAAACGGAACTTTTATGTATAATTATATGGGTCTGAATTAATCCGATTATTTATCTACTGGATTGTTAGACGGTCAACTTTGGGTACGTAGCTCAGGGGATAGAGCAACCGCCTTCTAAGCGGTCGGTCGTAGGT
>CAZSEZ010000110.1:0-12812 GCA_964606015.1 uncultured bacterium | reverse complement strand
ATGCTCCAGATTAGGAATGTGATAGCCTTCGAGATACCAAGGTTGGGTTGGTAGCTCCAGGGTAAATTCTTTGGTTTTTTGTTGTGTAGGCTCTACCTTTATGACTTCAGGGGGAGCTGGCTGACGTTTGAAGCGACCAAAGTAGGTTTTAGCTAGTTTTTTGACTTCTTCTGGTTGTACATCTCCTGCTACAACTAGGGTCAGGTTATTTGGTGTGTAGTAACGATTAAAAAAGTCTCGAACATTCTTTCTGGTTAGATTCTGAATATCTTCGTTATAACCAATGGTGGGACGTTGATAAGGATGCTCGTCAAAGGCTTCACCTAGAAATACTTCGATGGTTTTGCCCAAAGGAGAATTATCCGTACGCAAGCGTCTTTCTTCAAGGATTACCTGCTTCTCTTTGTAGAACTCGCGAAATACTGGTTCGAGAAAACGTTCTGATTCCAGAGACATCCAAAGCTCTAGTTTGTTGCTAGGAAAGCTATAGAAATAGCTCGTATAGTCAGCAGAAGTTGCGGCATTCAGTCCTACTCCCCCCGCCGTATCAACGATCTGTCCATATTTATTTTGCTCGACAAAACTGCTGGCTAGGGTTTGTAAACGAATAAACTCGGCTTGTAACTGTTCAAGTTGTTCGGCGTTTCCTGCTGCTTGAGCTGCTTTAATTTGATCGAAAATCAGATCCTGTTTATTTAAGACTTCTTGTTCAGCTTCGTAGTTGGTAGTGCCAATTTCTCTGGTTCCTTTAAAAGCTAGGTGCTCCAGAAAGTGAGCGACTCCTGTTTGTCCGTCTGGTTCATCCACGCCACCGACATCGGCATAGGTGACGAAAGATACTACTGGTGCATCGTGATTTTCGAGCACAATGAACTTCATGCCATTGCGCAAACGAAATTGATTGATGCGATCGCTAAAATTATCTAAATAGCTTTCAATACTTCTTGTTGAGATGTTAGGGGTATCGTCCGCGGTAGTATCTGCGTTTGCAGGTGAGAGCGCTAGGTTAAAGCTACAGCAAATAAGTGCGATCCCCAAGAAGAGAGTTCTCAAGCTAAAAATTGATTTTTGTTGCCGATTCAACATATTCTGGAAAAATAGCAAAATTAAATGATAATTCTGATTATTAGTACGATTAACTAATCAATACTCGTTCCTACCTCAAAAGCATTATGCAAGTTTTCTCTAGACGCGGCTACTTAAATTCTTCGGCTCGTAAGACTTCCGAAGAAGACCCCAAAACAAGGATTTTAAAAGCTGCTCTGAGATTGTTTGCGCGCAAGGGCTATGATGGCACAACCACCAAGGATTTAGCAGAAACAGCCAAGGTTGCAGAAGGAACTATCTTTCGTCACTTTAGCAATAAAAAGGCCATCTTGGCCGAGTTGGCTACCAATGGTTGGATTGAAATCTTGACCGATCTGCTGACTGAGTTGAGCGAGATGGGTGATTGTAAAGCAATTTCCCAGGTCATGCGTCGGCGAATGCTCAATATGCACGATAACGTGGACTTACTGCGAGTCTGCTTTATTGAGGCTCAATATCATCCCGAACTCAGAGAAAAAATCCAGCTCGAAGTTATTAGCAAAATGACTGATGTTGCTGAAGCATTTTTTGAAACTGCAATGGAAAAAGGAATTTATCGTAAGATGAATCCCAAAATTGTGGCTCAAGTATTCCTCGGTATGTTTGCGATCGCAGGATTTTCTGAAGAAACCATTGTTGATCCAACTTCTCCCAAAGCGATGCAGGAAATGGCAGAAGGAATTGCGGATATATTCCTCAATGGAGTTTTGTCAAAGGATTAAGAAGCGGAAATCAGTACTAGGTGATCTAGAAAAAATCTAGGTCGTAAACTTGCATTAGCAAAGGCTATGGGTATACCTGAATTTAAAGTGTGCAGAAACGTTAAACGTTTAGTCTTACCCCCAAGATTTGGTACAAACTACAAAAATCTCGACACCGTATTCATCCGCTTCAACTGTTAGCGGTAAGGAACGAAATTTGGAACGACGAAAGAGTTGTTCGAGCTTTGGTGCAGAGCGATAGATGATTTCCCACTCTAGGATATGTTCTAAGAGCAAACGGTCTGGATTGGAAGCATTAAAGTTGCCCAAAATAACTGTGCCATTGGGTAAGAGATGATCGTAAATCCAATCCAAAATAGCAATCAACTCGCGATCGCTCAAATAATTAGCCATGTTGATGCTGTAGATCATTTGCTGTGGCGGTAGTTGAATACAGCTATGTCCCTGGGCAATTAGGAAAATATTATCTTGTAAGAAAGTTAAATAGTCCTGAAATTCTAGTTTACGCGCCAAGTTTGCAGCATAGGCTAAACGCTGATTATTCATGTCCACACAGGTCACATGAACATTTGGTGGTTTCGTGTGAAAGAACAGATCGAGAATTTCATTGGCACCACCGCTTGCAAGATTTGTCACAGGCATCGGTGTTGTTTCTGACCAATCAGCAGCTAGATCTTTGAGAGTTGCGGTGATGATTCCTCCACGACTTTTGAGAGCTAGACAAGTGGGTAAAGAACGAATCCAACGATCTACATAAACCCCCAAATGATTATCTCCTTCTGGTTCGTTTTGTGAAAGGATCTCTACTAGTTGTGAGTCACTAGCACAATTGCGAGATCGCCTAAATGCTCCATCAATAAAACTGCTGAGCATAAAGAAAGCAAAGGTTTCTCTGAATACATAAGTACCAATTGCCTTCTCGATTTTAGGATCTTGAATTATTTGTTCTCTGAGGGCATTGATTGCCATATTACAGACTCTATTGACAATCTCTTGGGCTTTTTCTTCTGTAATGCTCTTGGCTCGAATATTTTGCTCTACTTCTAAAAGATTGTGTTTAAAAAGCTCGATTTCTCCGATTAACTCTGGAGGAATTGCATCCTGTCCTGGACTGCCAGTACGGCGATCACAAAGCAGAGAGTTATTAAGACTATGAGTTAAGGAGGCTACCAAAGAGTCTGTTTCGCGCAACCGCCAAGATAAACTGTAAGCCAAAGATTGATAAAAGCGAGCTGACAATCCAGGTACAGAAACTAATAATGAGTAAAGATCGTTTTGTTCTAGGATCAGAATTTCTGTTTCAGCCTGCGCGACAATTTTGGCACTAGTGATTGCCTCTTCCAAGAAAGACATTTCCCCGAAAATATTCCCAGGTCCCAATATTGCGATCGCTACACCAGAACCGATAGTTGCTTTTTCGACACGGACAACTCCTTTTTGGAGAACATAAATTGATTGAGGCGATGCTCCTTCTTTGATGATGATTTCGTTTTTCTGAAATATTGCAACCTTTGCCTTTTCTCGTAAAAGAAAAAAATCTTCAGTAGTTAAAAATTTGAGTTTACTCTCCATAATCTACTTAATAGTTTTGACAGGCTGCTGATTCTCTAAAGTTGGCATGCAATACTCTACTGCGGTTCCTGCCTGATGGCTGGCTCAGTGAATAGACTAAGAAGACTTTCTTTTCTGGCTTCGGGCTTTTCTCTTGCAAGATTCCAAAGACTTTCATAAAAGAAAAAAGAGACTCCAGCAAAATCGCGTTCTCGAACCAAATTAACTTGCTGTTTCAAAAAACCAGATAAGACAGAGCGACCTTTTAACCCAGATAAAACGCCTATGCTAACAGGAATATGCTGTTTAGCCGCAATCAGTTCGGGTCGGGACAATTCCTTGATAAAGCTATTTTGGTTAGAGCGATAAAGCTGAACGATTAGTTCCTCAATTAAACCCTTTCGTTCCCAAGTCTGCCAGTCTAGTAAAAAGGAGTTTAGGGAAAATGTCTGAGGATTGGGAGAGACTGAGACTAGTGCATCCGGATTTGCTGCTTTGATTTGGGCAAACAGTTTTTCCATATAGGCTGTGATCTTGTCTGCTCGCCAACGTATCCAGTCAGGATCTTTCGGATCTTCAGGGGGACTTTGCCCATCATGTTCTTGTTGATAAAGCTCTACTGTATAAGAGTCGTAACCCAGTTCGGAAGGGTAGCCAAAATGATCGTCAAGTTGAATACCATCAACTTGATAGTTACTGACTAATTCAACAATGAGACTGCTAATAAACTCTTGTACTTCTGGGTGTAGGGGATTGAGCCAAACTCGTTGATGGGTTTTTCCCTCCCACCAAATTGGATCACCATTTGCTCTTTTGGTTAGCCACTGGGGGTGTTTTTGGGCTAATTCAGAATCTGCTGGAGCCATAAAGCCAAATTCAAACCAAGGAATTACCGCCATTCCCTGCTCGTGTCCTTGCTGGATAATTTCTTCTAGGACGTCTCTACCTTGTAAACCTGGTTCTGGGTCTAGTTTGTGGCCTGTAACTGCTTGAGCCGCTTCAGATGGATAAAGAGTATAGCCCCAATTCCAAACCGTTGGATAAAGGGTATTAAAATTTAGTGTGGCTAATTCTGCGATCGCATTGGTGGTATTTTCCGGAGTAAACAAAACATCACTGTCGACATTGGTAAGCCAAACTCCTCTAGTTTCTCTGTTGGCAGTATCTACTGAAAGTAACTGAGCATTCTGTTGCTCTTGGAGATATGGAGAATTCGGCTGCGGTAAAGTTCCGGAAATTCCCACTGACTCAGAAGTGGCATTGAGACTAGAGGCAGATATCGCCAAGATCCAGGTAAAGACAAAGAGAAAAATAATCCAAGAACGATAGCCATGCAGTTGACTGTACTTAACTAGGCCGTTGGCGCAAGAGTTGTAGATCTTACTGATTTTTTTGAGGTAGGGCTCAAGCACTGAATTAGTAAATTTAAAGAAACTGTAAAAAAGGATTGTCTAATTATAAAAGTTATTTTGAGAAAGGGAATAAATTGGCCTGATGTAATGTTTGCTCACTTGTATGGGCATGTTGAACAGAGTAGCTAAATTGACTATTTGAAGAGCTTTCTTAATGAAGTTTTGTCAATAAGACTACATAGGTTATTTGTGTATCTGAGGTTAGCGCCTACTATGCTTAATCCCACTAATTTAGAGAACTCGTTAGCATACGAAAAACGTGATTTTGGTGACAAGTCATTAGGAGAAGTTGTTGCCATGCTCAATTGTCTGCAAACTGAACAATCGGAACAGTGCAGTACTGACATCAAAGAACAAGTTAGTAAGAAACGTCTGCTGGCTCGTTGGAATAACACCACTTCGATTGCGCGTATCAAGCATCTAGTCTAGTTTTAATAGGTCTAGTTGTAATAGTCTAGTCTTCCAAAGAGATATTCGAGCGAATGGGATCTTGTGGTAAAAAAGAGCGATCACTAGATAAAGAAGCTACCGGTTCAGTCAGAGTAAATTTACCCTCTGTTATGTCCTGTTTTAATTCTTCTGCTACTTGACGCGAGAAGGCTACGCTCGCTAAGGGAGCGACTCTAACTTTCTTGCCATCTAAGGTGATTTTGCCACTTTTGAGTTGTGCATAACTAACTAGTCCAAAGCTGGGGCGAACTCGACGAGGAATCGAAAAATCGATTACTGGAGCGACGATATCGCGGTCTTGTACTGTGCAAGCTTGAATTATCTCTGTGCTTAAAACAGGAATTGGCACTCCCACTCCCAACATGATTGAAGAGCCATAGTTCCGAAAGTAGCAGCCCCTGACCCATTGAGGTTTCATCTGTTTTGCATCACCAATTAAAGCAACAGTTGCCGCAGGGCCAATAGGTGTTTTGTTAGGTAAGCGTTTTTGCTTGGGGAAATGTTGGGTCCCTTCCCAGGCGATGTAGCCAGTACCCCCGCCAAGCCAGATCCTGCTTCCGATACCGACAGTTTGGAGTTCTGGATCGTTAAGTAGAGGAGAGATTGCTCCAGAGTTGGAATAGACTGCGTTTCCCAACTGAGGTTGCAAGGTTCCCAAATAAGTATATAGTGGGCGATCGCCACCGTTAACTCCAACAATAAAATTTTGGTAGAGATTGCGCGGATTGAACAAATAAAACTGATTGATCGAATCTTTGGTAATGGTGTTGCTAAAGTTTTTGCGGGGATAACAATCGGTTCCTTGGCCAATAGCTTTGAATTCAACTGCCTTTCCCGCAATTAGATCGGCAATTACGTGACCACCACCACGATTAGAGGCTATCCTAGCAGAGGAACGTAAATCACTGGTTTCTTGCCCCACGGGTTCGGCGATCGCAGTAGCGCCTAAATAGATGTCTACCGCACCAAAACCTGCATAGCCAGGAACGCCATCAAACCAGCACTGACGGATTTTAATCGGCGGATCGGTATGTCCCAGATTCAAGATTGCTCCAGAAGATTCCATTGGCTCAAATGTACCGGTACAGACGACATCAATCGTTTGGTAAGCTTGCTCGATACCAATTTCTGCAATTCGAGCTTTTAGCTCTTCTACCGTCCAGGCTACTACCTGACCCCGACGAATTTTGTCATTAATCTCGGCAATAGTTCGCATTACTTAGATTCGGTGTAGAGACGCAAACTAAATCATAGTGCAATTCTAGTTTCATGAAACCCTATCAAAAAATTCCTATCCAAGAGTGTGGCGAACCCCTAATTGCAATTCCTTTGGAAAAATTTTCCGTGGAATTTCCTCATCCCTACGAAAAGTTAGGAGCTGAATATGGTGGCAAATCTCCTTATTATTTGCGCCAGGGAGTTTTAGAAGCTTTAGAAATGGCTCAAAATCTTTTAGATACGATCCATTCTGGCTGGAAACTAAAAATTTATGATGCTTATCGCCCCATTGGGGTCCAGCAATTTATGGTCGACTATACATTTGACCGTCTACTTAAAGAAAAAAATCTGGTTCGTGGTCATGTTTCTCCTCAGGAAAAACAGGAGATTTGGGAGCAAGTTTACCAGTTTTGGGCAGCCCCCAATATTGACCGTAAGATGCCGCCTCCTCACAGTACTGGTGCAGCAGTAGATTTAACTTTGGTTGATAATTTGGGTCAGATGGTTGCTATGGGAGGTGAAATTGATGAAATTCATGAGCGATCGCAGCCAGAACATTATTGCCGAAGTAAACGTTTAGACGAGCAGCAATATCATCGTCATCGTCAACTCTTAGACCAGGTCATGACTCACGCAGGTTTTCTTCGTCATCCTAATGAGTGGTGGCATTTTTCATTAGGGGATCAAATGTGGGTCTGGATTCATAGCCAAAAATCTTCTCAAGAGTTTGCTAAAGCCCGTTACGGTAGAGTTTGAGCTTTGTCATCCCAAATAAAAAATCTAAAACTTAAAGCTTGCTAGTCGCTAATTTCGTGAAAGTTTTTTAGCCTTAGGGATAAATACCTTTAAGGTTTATTGATATGATTTTATGAAACGACAAGATATACGGGAGATCCCCGTATGGTAAGCATTTAGGAGTTATTGATGGAAGAACCTCAGTTGAACACGACTGACTCTAGTACTTCAGGAACAAAACGTATTCTGATGTTAGGAGGTACAGGGACAATTGGTCGTGCCACAGTGGCAGAATTAGTCAAACGTGGTCATCAGGTTGTTTGTATTGCTCGCCCCAAAGCTGGCTCTGGCGGTAAGCTGACCCAAGATAAAACAACTAACCTGTTAAAGGGTGCTGAGGTTTGTTTTGGTGATGTCCAAGATTCAGAATTCTTGGCTGAAAAAGTTTTTGGCAAGTATCAGTTTGATGCTGTTGTCTCATGTATGGCATCGCGAACTGGAGAGCCGAAAGATGCTTGGGCGATCGATCATCAGGCACATGTAAATGTTTTGTCTGCGGCAAAAGAGCATGGCGTAAAACAAATGGTTTTACTCTCAGCGATCTGTGTTCAAAAACCTTTGTTGGTGTTTCAAAATGCCAAGCTTGCGTTTGAAAAAGCTTTGATAGAGTCTGGTTTAACCTATTCAATTGTTAGACCTACAGCATTTTTTAAATCTCTTTCTGGACAGGTAGAACGGGTTAAGAACGGTAAGTCTTTTTTACTCTTTGGTGATGGTACAACAACTGCCTGTAAACCAATTAGCGATGCCGATCTAGCGATCTACCTAGCAAATTGTCTTGAGGATACATCACTACAAAATAAAATCTTGCCCATTGGTGGGCCAGGGCCTGCACTTACTGCACGTCAACAAGGGGAATGTCTATTTAAAATATTGGGTCGCGAGCCTAAGTTTACGAGCTTACCACTTTCGATCATGACTGGCAGTGTTGCTTTAATGGATGCTCTAAGCAAGGTTATTCCGCTCATAGCACCTAAAGCCGAGCTAGCTAGAATTGGCCTTTATTATGCAACAGAATCAATGTTAGTTCTTAACTCTGAGACTGGTCTTTATGATGCGGATGCCACGCCAGAAACAGGAACCGATACTTTGTTTGATTATTTTAAAGCTCTGATAGACGGGACAGAAACAGCCGATAAAGTTGATTACGATCTGTTTTAACCCATATGAATACTTATTCCAAGTTTGCTGAACTTTCTCCTACTTTCTACGCTGATGCTGGCTTAGGGAGAGCACAGTTTATGGACATGGGCATCAAGGAGATGTGGCAAGACATTCCTCGGATTGCGGGTTCAGTTTGCACCGTAAGTTGTCCTCCTGGGGATAACCTAATGCTTCATGCTGCGATTTATCGCGCTGAGCCTGGTTCGATTATTGTGGTGCGAGCAGGAGATCTTCAGTATGCTCTATCTGGGGGAAATGTCTGTGCCACAGCCCAAGAGCGGGGTATTGCTGGTTTTATTATTGATGGGGTGATTCGAGATATCGGAGAAGTCCGAGAAGCCAAATTTCCTGTCTTTGCTCGTGGTGTGTCTCCCATTCCTGGCAAGAAAAAAGCTCTAGGAACTCTCAATCAACCCATTACTTGTGGTGGAGTTGGGGTTAATCCTGGGGATATTGCGATCGCAGATGAAGAAGGTATTGCTATTTTACCTTTAGGACAAAGTGAAGAGCTCTGGCTGAAAGCTAAGCAAAAAGTTGAACAAGACGAAGCTCGCACCCTTAAAGATTGGCAAGTTAACCACCGCAATAAAATTGAAAAGATTTTGCAGGATCTAAAGTTTGAAGGATAAAAGCTGTGCTCTATATCGGTAACTTTTCCAAGTCCTTGTTACTACCAATCGCAATCATAATCAGACCTTCCTGGAGCCTTTGACCTGGAGGTGGATTAGTGACGAACTTATCATCTTGGCATACAGCAAGCACACTAACGCCATAGCGAGCCCTAAGATCTAGCTCTGCTAAGGTTTTTTCATGAAACTCTTTAGGTACCAATAATTCAACAATGCTGTTGTCAGGGTCTAGCTCGAAGCGATCTAGGATTGCTGGTTTGGTTAGGGTTTCAGCTAAGGTACATCCTGCCTCATGTTCGGGAAAAACCACACGATCTGCACCAACTCGCTTGAGTAGGGTTCCGTGAACCTCGGAAGATGCTTTAGCAACTACTTGTTTAACTCCAGCCTCTTTAACATTTAGTGTTGTGATGATACTTTCCTGGAGATAGTTACCGATGGCCACGATCACTGTGTCCATCTCAAAGATTCCTGCTTCTTTCAAAGCTTCTGGTTCGGTAGAATCTAGCTGAATTGCATGAGAGGCAATTTTCTGGGTTAAAGCTTGAGTAACTAGCTTCTCGTCAATATCTGTGCCGATAACTTCATAACCCATCTTATGTAAAGACTTACAAACAGCTCTACCAAAGCGTCCTAGACCAATTACAGCAAACTGATGGCTATCTCGTTTGAGATTACCCAAAAATTTAAGCGATGTCAGATTCACGCCTTACCTCATGCAATTTTTTTCTTATCTTAAACTGAGTTAGTTAGCTTAAGGAGTTTCTGTAGCTGTTTCTGGTGTGTTGTTGTACTGTTGAAGAATTCTCTCCTGCTGTAAACGTCGAAATTCAGCTGCCGAATCCTGAATTTGGGTTCCTGAGGATTCATTAAATTCCTGAGCACTTTGACCAACTCTTAGATTGAGATTATGAATCAAATCTAGAGGATTAACTCCCAGAGTGCTGTCGCCGAATAGACCATCCTTTTCATTCGACTGGGGATTAATTTGGTTGGGGTCGCTAATTTGAGCTGTGATAGGACTTGCTAAAGCTAAAGTACAAGCCAAACCTAAGCCTAAAGATGCTAAAAGAGATATTTGTTTTGACATGGTGAAAAAAAATTTAGGAATGAATAAAACTGAGGTTGAGCTAAATTTCTAAATTTAAGCAAAGCGACGACGAAGCAAAGGCTGGATTGCTAGCAAAATCAAGATATCAAAGCCTAACAATACTAGAATAACACCAGCGAAATTAAGATCCAGCCAAGGATTGTTCATAACTACACTATCTAGTCCCCAAGAACTATTGAGATAAAAATAGCGAATCGGCTCGATCGCATAAGTTAGAGGATTGATACTAGCAATTACTTGCAACCAACCAGCCATAAAATCTAGTGGAGCCAAAGCAGTACTAGCAAAGAGTAAGGGTAGATTTGTGACAAAAATCACCGCAATCAGCTCAATATGTCCAGGTAGAGCAAAAGCCAAACCCAAGCTTAGACCAGTTACTCCTAAAACAATTAGTAAAACGATTAACGCGATCATTGCCAAAGCAGCAAAATCGGGAAAACCTGCTCCTAAAAGTGCGCTTGCACCAATAATCACCGCGGTTTGAATCATACTCAAAGCGACGATGTAGATAGTGGAAGCAGCCACAATAGAATAGCGAGATGCTAAAGGAGCGACTAAGAGCCGATTGAGAAAGCCAAATTCACGATCAAACATGACTGGTAGTCCTGCATTCAGCGCACCTGAGAATGCGGTAAACACAATCACGCCAGGAGCGAGAAACTTGGCATAGCTCAGATCATTACCAAACAAGCTCTGAGGAGCCTTGCTGAATAATGCTCCAAACAGAAGCAACCACATAAAAGGTTGGATTATTCCTGCTACTAGAGTAGAAGGACGGCGTTGCAACTGGATAAACAGACGCTTAGTGAGGGCAATTGTTTCCTGGATAAAATCTCCCATAACACTACTACTTTCTGTAGGAGCATTGAGGCTGGGATTAGGAGCCAAAATTGAGTTGATTGGTTGTGAGGTCATTTTTAAAGGGATGAGGGATAGGAAAGATTGAGAGACTAGAGTTTAGGTACTCAGAGCGCCAATAGCTATATGTGAAGTAAAGAGGATTGTCAGTTACCAACTGTGAACAGTCATGTGAAGCGGTATCCTTCAGAATAGTCGTTTAACAATTAATCTAATTACTTCATCTGTTGTTTTTTTTCTTGTTTTAAGTCTCGACTACTAGAGGCTGCAATTTCGGCATCCATTATGGTTTGGCCTGTGGCTGCAAGATAAACATCATCTAAGCTAGGACGAGATTGTGCCAAGCTAAATGTGGGTAGATTTACCTCAGAAAGAGACTGTTCGATTTGGGTAAGGACTCTAGCTTCTGGCTTAACTATTAGATTGAGTGAGTTACCTTGTGCCGAGTTGATGATAGCGCTTTCGACAAATGGTAATGCTGTTAGCAGGTCTTTAGCTCGGTTGGCTTCAGTTTCTGCGGTAAATTCCCGAATTCTTAGGGTAACGCGATCGCCTCCCACCCTGTCTTTCAGTTCTGAAGGTGCTCCTTCTGCGATGACTTTACCCTTATCAATGATTGCCAGGCGATCAGCCAGAGCATCTACCTCTTCTAAGTAATGGCTAGTAATCAGAATACTGGTTCCTGCTGCCTTGAGTTGTCGTAAAAAATCCCATAACAAGCGTCGACTTTCGATATCTAAACCAACAGTAGGCTCATCTAATACTAAAACTTCTGGTTGATGGAGCAAGCCCGCAGCTAAATCCAAACGCTTGCGAATACCTCCTGAATAGGTGCCACTTTTACGGTCTGCGTACTCTACTAAGCCTAGTGCCTGGATCAGTTGATTAATTCTCTCAGGGATTACATTTTTAGGTAAATGATAAAGAGCTGCTTGTAACTCTAAAAGTTCTCTCCCTGTGAGGACTTTATCGATAGCTACTTCTTGTGCTACATATCCCAGTCTCCTTCTTGCTGCTTTCGGAGCTGTGATCGCATCTACTGAACCGACTGTAATTTTCCCGCGATCTGGTCGAGCGAGAGTACACAGGCAACGAATTGTAGTGGTTTTACCCGCACCGTTAGGGCCCAGTAAACCAAAGATTTCTCCTTCTTCTACTGTAAAGGAAATATCTTGTACCGCTTGGACATCACCATAGCTTTTCTGTAAGTTTTCAATTAGTACGGCAGCAGCCATAATTATCTTTGCGTTCCCATAACTTTCAGTTACCGATTATTGTAATAGGTTGTCTGCGGACTGGGGTAGAGGAAACTATCTTGTCTGGTTTTTAAAGTTTTAGTAGATTTCAAGACCTAAAATAACTAGGCAAATTAAATTAGTTTAAAGTTTTAGCTCAAAGGGGATTTTGCTGAGGCGAGAGCTAAGACCAAATTGTTATCATAGTGTGCAGTGACTTTAGCGACGAAAAGAAATAATTTAGCGATTTTAGTAGTAGCGAAAATAGTTTCAACTACTTTAAGGTTCGCGAAAAGTTTGTTGTCTTAACTAACTAAGCTGTAAGTAATAACTATGGATTCTCAGAATAAACTGTTCAATTCAGGTAGGCGGTTATCTCCCTATATTGCTTATCTTTTTCTGGGGTTTATCGCTTTTTATACTTACACTCAGGTTGAATTTAATTTTATCGCTAAGAATTATCTGATTTTATTTGGGCTACAGTCAGGGATGCTCTGTATTTATTTCTTTACAAAAAAAATTAGGAAACATACAGCGGATTGTAGGTTTATGAGGGACAGTAGCAGCAGTGGGCAAACCAA
>CAZSEZ010000109.1:0-12959 GCA_964606015.1 uncultured bacterium | reverse complement strand
ATATTATCTATGCAAATTTAAGCCAACTATGATTGAATACTTTCGGAAGAAATCCCTACTACTAATTTGCCAGATAAATCCAGTGATCCTCTTGGTTGTAAATGCTTAAAATTATGATTGCAAAAGTAAATATTTCGGTAATTGCTCGAATTGTAATTTACTTGTTGTTGTGTAAGATATTCTGAGTTGATGCCAAAAGCCGGGGTAAACTCAGAATTTTCTAGATATGAGCCTTACGAATAATATCTAAAGTGATTTTACCGCCAAAATCAGGAATCGGTGCAGCAGGTTTAGACAGTTGGACTCTAACCTGAGTTACCTT
This sequence comes from uncultured bacterium, assembly GCA_964606015.1. GTDB lineage: Bacteria > Cyanobacteriota > Cyanobacteriia > Cyanobacteriales > Xenococcaceae > Hyella. The sequence continues at coordinate 12,637 of CAZSEZ010000109.1, read as the reverse complement.
ATTGAGACTCAAAATTTTTGCAGCGATCGCTTCTACTAACTTTTCTACCAACGCATATTTAGAGTTTTTGATGAGAGTTTTAACCAAAGAAATTGCTTCTCGGTAATCAAAAGTATCTACAATGTCATCGCTCGTAGCGGCAGGAGCCAGATCCAACCAAAGAGTCAAATCTACTTCAAACCATTGTCCAAGAACTTGCTCTTCGGGCAAGTAGCCAGTGTAGCCGTAAGCGCGAATACCTGTAACTTGAATTGAATCCATGAAATCCTAACTAAATATCTTGATGAGTGAAGGGCTTGGCATTTTCGCCAGTATAGGTAGCTGCGATGTGTCCGTTTCCTGTAACTTTGTACTTGTAAGTAACTAAGCCCTCTAAACCTACAGGGCCTCTAGGAGGCATTTGCTGAGTACTGATGCCTACTTCTGCACCAAAGCCATAGCGAAAACCATCAGCAAAACGGGTGGAACAGTTATGATAAACTCCTGCTGCGTCAACTTGATCTTGAAACATTTCCGCTGCTAAAGAATCTTGGGTCACAATCGCATCAGTGTGTTTCGAGCCATAATTATTGATATGGGCGATCGCTTCTTCTAGAGACTTAACGATCTTAATCGCTAAAACAAGATCACTATACTCGGTACTCCAGTCAATCATAGTAGCAGGTTCAACGGCAATGATAGCTTGAGTCCCTTTATCTCCTTTGAGCTTCACTCCTTTCTCGGTGAAGGCAGTAGCAAGTTGGGGTAATACAGTACTAGCGATGTCTTCGTGTACCAAAAGAGTTTCGATCGCATTACAGGCTGCTGGATAGTGAGTTTTCGCATCCACAGCTATTTCGATTGCTTGAGTAATATCAAGAGATTTATCTAAATAAAGATGACAAATGCCGTCTGCATGACCCAAAACAGGAATTCTCGTATTTTCCTGCACATAACGTACAAATTCATTGGAACCACGAGGAATAATCAAGTCTACATACTGATCGAGAGCCAATAGCTGCTTAATCTCTTCTCTTGTCGTCAATAATTGCACAGCATCAGGACTAACCTGAGTCTTAGCTAGAGCCTGATGAATTACCTTAACCAATGCTTGACAAGAGTTAATGGCTTCTTTGCCTCCTTTGAGGATTACTCCATTACCCGACTTGATAGCCAAGCTAGTAATCTGAATCAAGGCTTCTGGCCTAGCTTCAAAAATAATTCCTAATACCCCTAAAGGACAAGTCACACGCTGCAAGATCAAATCCTTGTCCAACTCCCGTTTAATTTGAATTGCACCTATAGGGTCAGAGAGCTGAACAACATCTCTAATTCCTGCGATCGCACTTTGGAGCTTGCTTTCTCCTAACTTGAGACGAGCATAAAGAGCAGGGGCAATTCCGGCTTGTTCTGCTATGGCTAAATCTTGCTGATTAGCTGCCAAAATCTCTGGTGCTGACTGTTCTAGAGCATTTGCGATTACCTCTAGGGCTTGGTTACGTTCTTTCTCTCCTAGTATTGCTAGCTGACCCGCCCTAAGACGTGTCTGTCGAGCAACCTCGGTTAAAGCCAAAGATTTGTCCGCAGAAGCAACCATAATTAATTCTTGAGCCAAACAGCCTAAAAGTTATAGATAGCAGCAACTATTATAAGAGTAAAGTAGACTTGTATTGCGTTTCCAGTAAAAAATATCAGCTAAAAAATGTTAAGGAACTACTAGAACAGGGAACCATAAGCTAAGACAAAGGGAAAGGTTAAATCAGTCAAGTTTAAACTCACTCCACACACTCCAAGAAACTTCGCGATTAAATGGGTCAATTTTTAAAACAAACCGTTGCTAGCGTTGTCGGAACAATTGCTGGCTTTCTGATCATTGTCACTATGGGTTGCACAGGCTTTGTCATGTTATTAGTAGCAGCTAGTGCCAGCAGCAATGTCGAAACTGTAGTCAAAGACAAATCAGTTCTGGTTCTCGATCTTTCAGTTCCTATTCGAGATTCTGCACCGCAGATAAGGTTTCAACAGGTAGTAGCAGGAAATATCGACGAGTATCTGACCCTGAGGGAAGTGCTGCAATCATTGGAGCAAGCCAGCAAAGATGATCGCATTGTGGGGTTATTTCTTGATGGACGCAAAGGCTCAGCAGCTAGTGGCTATGCAGCAATCGAAGAAGTTAAAGAAGCGATCGCTAAATTCAAAGCTAGTGGCAAAAAGATCATTGCTTATGATGTGACCTGGAGCGAACGAGAATACTACTTAGCCTCCGTTGCTGATGAGGTAGTGCTCAACCCTATGGGAATGCTGGAGTTTAACGGTTTGAGTTCCCAACAAACCTTTTTCAAAGGAGCTTTAGAAAAGTATGGTGTAGGCGTACAAATTGTCCGCGTCGGAGATTTCAAATCTGCGGTCGAACCTTATACCAGAGAAAACCTCAGTCAAGAAAATCGTCAACAAACTGCAGGGGTTCTCAACGATCTTTGGGATGTTTTTCTCTCCTCAGTAAGCAAAAATCGTCAGTTAGCAGTTAAATCTTTACAGGCAATAGCAAATAGTAAGGGCTTTATTGAGCCAGAAGAAGCTAAAACAGCAGGCTTAATTGATGAAGTGGGCTATTACGATAGCGTCACAGCTAAATGGCGAGAATTAACAGGAGAAAAAGACCCTAAAAATGCGTCTTTTCGTCAAGTCGCTCTGAGAAAGTATGTTAGCGATCGCAACAAAAGTTCTTTTGAGACAGAAATTATTGGTGAGCACATCGCAGTAGTTTATGCAGAAGGGGCGATTGTCAATGGTAAAGGTGGAGCAGAACAGATCGGCAGCGATCGATTTGCTAAAGAATTACGCGAACTCCGTGAAAACAAAAAAGTCAAGGCGATAGTCCTCAGAGTGAATAGTCCTGGGGGAGGGGCTACTGCTTCAGAAATTATTTTACGAGAAGTCCTTCTCACCAAAAAAGAGAAACCAGTTATCGTCTCTATGGGAAATGTTGCAGCATCAGGAGGATACTGGATTTCCGCAGGAGCAGATCATATTTTTGCCGAGGCCAATACAATTACTGGTTCAATTGGAGTATTTGGCTTGTTGCCTAATATCCAAAAAATTGGGAACAACAACGGTATTACTTGGGATGTAGTACAAACAGGGGAATTTGCCGATATTGGCTCAACTGTTCGCCCCAAAACAGAAGCTGAGCTGGCCATTTTCCAAAAATCGGTCAATCAAGTCTATAACCTTTTCCTGAAAAAAGTTGCCCGCCATCGCAATTTGCCCAAAGCTCAAGTACATGAAATAGCTCAAGGTAAAATTTGGTCTGGTCAAGACGCTTTAGAACTTGGTCTAGTAGACAGTATCGGTGGCTTGGAATCTGCGATCGCTTTCGCTGCCGAAAAAGCAGAGCTTGGCAAAACCTGGGCGGTCAAAGAATATCCCAAAAATGATTCTTGGGAATCTATCTTAGTAGGAACCTTGCGTCAGACAGAGATTCTTCAAGATGTATTTCAACCAGACCCCCTCACTAGAGAATTCCAAGACATTGGGAACAATTTAAAACAACTACAAAGTTTTAGCGATCCTCGTCATGTCTATGCGCATCTGGATTTTAATCTAGATATCAAATAATTAGTTTCGATAAAGTATCAACCAGTTGTTACGAGCTTTACAAAAAATAGAGTCGAAAACAGTAGACATCCTCAGTATCAACACGGACAAATTTCAAATTTGAGAAAATTTGCTCGCCTGCATCTATTTTTTAGATAAAGGAATCATATTATTCACTGTTTTTTTACTTTTTCCTGCGTAGGTTTTCCAATTTACAACCTAGTTACAGGATTAATACAATATGGATGAGCTGGTAGTCAGACACATTCATAACTTTATTTGGCTGAAGCTTCACCGTCTTAAGCTTTGCGAACAAATTGTTCGAGAGCAAGAAACAACTAATCCGACTTGGCAATAGATACTTTATATAAATAATGAATACCTATAACAACAAGCTAAAAAAGCTATTTAAAAGAACTAAATCTAATTCTGGTTTCACTTTAACAGAGCTACTCACAGGATTAGTAATGAGTGTTTTTGTTACTGGTGCATTAGGCTTTGGTTTAATCCAAGTTATGAATCTTTCGAGACGAGGCGCAGCTCAAGCTCAATCTCGCAATGAAGCAAACCGTGCCATAGAATTTATTTCTAGTGAAATTAGAAGAGCGAGAACTCTGGATACAGATCTTTTAATAGACATTGATGGAGATGGTACAGACGAAGATTTAACTCCGCCAACAACGGTAGAAGCTACTGGTCCTGAGGGGCAAGGATTACCTGCGGGAATAGATATAGCTCTTGCACTAGATATTCCAAATTTTCCTGCGCTTGAGAATAATGCAATTGTCTATTATCTTCAGTCCAATGCAGGTACTAACTGGCAAGGACCTCAGGTACTTTATCGTTACGGACCTCCCTTAGCTGCTGATGGAACATATACTAATGGCGATTGGCAGCGAGAAGCATTGATCGATGGCATAGCTCCTGGAGATAACGTTGATTGCAATGGAACCTCTACTGCCAACCCAGGGTTTTTAGCATGTATCGCAGCTAACAATACTTCAGCCCAGATTTTCCTTGCAGGTGGGGTCGACGCAGACAACGATGGCATTATCAATACTGCGAATAGCAATGATAAAACAGTGGTCGCTAGGACTCAGACGGTTGCCAGGGCAAAGGATGCCGTAGTTGATAATACTGCACCCATACCAACCAGTCCTATTGCTTTTAGATCCTTAGAGGCAGACTATAGTTGTCACCCAACCGAAGACGCTTCGGGCAATCCACTGCCAGCTGGGGATCCCCCAAGAACTTGGACTACAAGAATTGATTTTGATAACACTGCATATCGAGATGGTGGAACCAAAACTGACGAAGATCGCAACAATACAACACCTTGGATTCATGAGAGAGGGAGACAACCTCAACCTATTGACATTGTATCCAGTAACGACTTAACAATATTTGCGATTCCTCTCAACCAAACCAATTGCCTCAACGATGATAGTGGAAACCCTGGTGCAGCGAAAGATATACCTTTAGCCAATATTGTAGATGAAAGCGGCAATCCAAGAACAGGCCAGCATGCTGTTTCTCACACCATAAAATTACAAACAACTGTCGCAAATCGTACTGATGATGCTAGCTTTTGGGCAACTTTTAATGGTGATACTGATGGAGGTCATGATAATCCTAATGTCACCGAAGATGGTCAAGTTGTGGTGTTAAAAGATGGAAGCCGACTTGAGGCAGGTGCTCCTGTAGAATTTGAGAATGGTATGCCCAAAGTTGGCGATTTCCCAGCGCCACTATACGCAGGATATGACTTTGATAATGATGGCAATCCAGACAGACCATCGCTGGGAAGATTCCTTTACGAAAGAGGTTTTGCAACCCCGCTTAATAGCAGTGGCGCAGTGGATACTGGTTTTGATACGTTGGCTGCAAGCGACCCTAATTTAGATCCAGATGGTGGATATGAAATCGCAAACTTGGATTCTGATGAGCGTATTGTCGCAATAGAGATTGGGAAAGAACTCGGTGACACAATCAACATCAACGGTACTGATGAACTTCATCCTGGTTTCGATCTTCAAGACACTGTGTTTATCATCCGTCACAATGACTTTGATAACGTGAACGAAGAAAACCCTTAGGTAACTTTCAATACTGGGTCAGGCAACTTTAATAGATAAGTGATAAACAGGAGTGCTCTTTTTCCTTAGGAGTAACTCCTTTTTTTTGTTTGATGTCATCTAACTCTTTATTTTCTCTTGATTAGATAACCCAGTAAGTGCTTTTACCGAATTGGTTCGACATTTTTACTAGGTTGAGGATAGATTAGACAGAGAAAAAATTAAAAATTCAGTAAAGTACATAGTACTTTAGGTGAATCTTACATTAAGAGGAGACATAGACTAGGATGGGGTTTTTTCGTCGATTCAGCCTCTCAAGAGATATCGGTATAGATTTGGGAACCGCCAATACCTTGGTCTATGCTCATGGTAAAGGTCTTGTACTAGAAGAGCCTTCGGTAGTAGCTATTGAAAAAAGAACAGAAGAACCCAGAGCAGTAGGGAAAGAAGCTAAATTAATGCTGGGAAGGGCACCAGAATCTGTCGAAGCGGTGCGTCCACTTAAAGATGGGGTAATTGCCGATCTTGATGCTACGGAGATTATGCTCAAAGAGTTTATTCGTCGCTCTTATGATGGCAATCCTCTAGTTCATCCGCGCATGGTAATCGGAGTACCTAGTGGTGTAACCAAGCTAGAGCGCAGGGCAGTCATGGAAGCTGCCTCCCAGGCAGGAGCCAGAGAAGTAGACCTCATCGAAGAACCAGTGGCAGCAGCAATTGGCGCAGGACTACCTGTTACCGAACCTACAGGCAATATGATTGTCGATATTGGTGGCGGAACAACCGAAGTCGCCGTTATTAGTTCTCAAGGAAAAGTCATTAGTGACTCGGTCAAAATTGCGGGAGATGAGCTAACCGAAGCGATCGTGCATTATATTCGTCAGCAACATAAACTTTTCATTGGCGAGAATACTGCCGAGCAGATTAAATTGCATTTGGGCTCAGCTTTTCCAATCAATGAGCAAGAAGAAACCATGGAAGTCAGTGGTTTACATATGCTATCTGGTCTACCTCGAACAATTAGTGTTAAGGCTGGAGAAATACGTGAGTGCATGAATGAGCCGATCGCAGTTATCATTACAGCGATCAAACGTACTCTAGAACAAACTCCTCCCGATCTAGCAGCAGACATTATTGAGCGAGGAATTATGCTGGCTGGCGGGGGAGCATTGCTTAGAGGATTAGATATCTTGGTCAGTAAAGAAACTGGCATCGTGACTCACGTTGCTGACGATCCACTTAAATGTGTAGTTATGGGAGCTGGCAAAGTTCTCGAAGATCCTAGTTTTAATCGCGTTTTTAGCGATCGCTCTATCCTTGTATAAGACGCTATGAAGTTCAAACAGGGGACTAAAAAAGGACAAGCATTGATTGCAGTAGCAGCTTTGACAGGAGCCTGGTTACTTAGGCATTCTCAGGCTGCCCCCTTGATGGAACTTCATTATTTGGTCTCTTTACCTTGGCAATCCCAGTCTCAATTAGAGCTGGAAGATCGCCTGACTAATGCTCGAATTCTAGAACTAGAGCAAACTATCAATGAGTTAGAACAACAAAACTCACAATTTAAGCAACTTTTAGCTGAATCAACTTCCGATAGTTCAGATTTAGCAGCGCCCGTCATTGGACGCTCAGTTGATACCTGGTGGAATCAAATTACTCTAGGTAGAGGAAGCCAAGACGGCATCGAACCTGGCTATATAGTTTTGGGTATCGGTGGCTTAGTGGGTAGGGTAATTAGCGTGACTCCTCACACTAGTCGTGTCCAGTTAGTTGTTGATTCCCATAGTAGAGTTGGGGCTACAGTTTCTCGAAGCCGTAATTTGGGTTATCTCAAAGGAACAAGTTCTCAAACTGCAACCTTGCAATTTTTCTCCAAGGTAGTTGATGTCAAAGTCGGAGACACAGTAGCAACTTCACCTATAGGCAACCTTTACCCTCAAGGTTTAGCAATTGGTCAAGTAATTGCGATCAATAACAGTAGTGGAGCAGCTCCAGAAGCCACAGTGAAAATTACAGCTCCGATTGATTTGCTCGAATGGACAATCGTTCGCCCCTTTAAACCGAAATATGGTTAGCTCACTCTTTAGCACTCTGATTACCCTGGCCTCTTTGGTAATATGCTGTTTGCTATCGCTGTCTAGCTTACCTGGAACAGAATTATTAGATGTTAGCCCTTATTGGTTATTAGTTTGGTTAGTCACGTGGAGCTTACCCCGTTCAGTGTGGCATGGCGCGATCGCAGGAGTAGCCGTAGGCTGGATCTACGACGGGTTAAGTATCGGCACATCTTCTCACGCATTCAGCTTAGTAATAGTAGGAGTCCTTACTGCCAGCTTGAATCGAGACAAATACATCGAAGATGACATAGCCTCAATTGCTTTGATTGTATTTATCATGACAGCGATCGCCCAGAGCATTTTTGCGATTCAGTCATCACTAGGGGAAATTGGTTCCTGGGGAGAAATCTGGAGGGATTACTTACGCATCGTTATGACCTCAGCAGTGATTACTAGCTTGTGGAGCCCTGCTATTTATCTACCGCTAAATTTCTGGTGGCAAAAAGCACTAAAACTTGATAATTAAGTGGCGATCACAATCAAACTCAATCAGATCATTCCTGTGCCACTCTCCTAAAATCCGCGTGATAGTCACCCTAGTAGTACAGATTGCATCGGCCAAATTTTGATGCGTAAAGCGAGCTGTTAGACGAACACTCTGATCATAATTTAGAGAAATCCCTAAATCTCCTTTAAGCATCTGTAATAGAGCTTTGAGGCGATCCTCTACTCGACGAACCTGATGAATGACAACCATTTGCTCTGACTTGAGTAAACGATATGCCAGTTCAGACACTAACAAACGAGCTAAACGAGGATTACGCTTTACCTGAGCTGGCTCGTAGTAGCGCAAATAAACATCTGATAAGGCGATCGCTTTATGATTACGACCACTGTCATTGAGCGAGTTACCAAAAGCATGATTCGCCGTTACCCAACCAACAACGGTTTCCTGCTGATCTTCGCTAACCCGATAAAGCTGTACTACTCCTCGATACACTTGATAAAATCCAGCATTGCTAAGCGAAATCTCATCCCCCTTACAGTAAAGCTCTAGATCATCTTTATTCTGTAAAAAGTTGCTATCTAATCGAGGCTTACGAGATGTCTGATAACCTAAAATCACAACTAAGCAATCTCCTTCTGCGAACAACAAATCCCGATCCAGTTGTTCAGTTTACGAATCAAGTATAAAAATTCTAGGTAAAATAATTACTATCTTTAGGTTAAATTTGAACGATATTTACCTTTTTTGAGAAATTTTCTCCGGAATAAGATCAAATACTTAAACCATATTTGAGCTGGAAGATCATAGAAAGTAAAAATATCGCCAAACGCCAGCTTGGCATTTTCATGATGTAGCCAATGACGCTCTGGAGTAGTAATAAATAAGCAGCTACAGAAGATACGAACTAGCTTAGGAGTCTGCCAATTTAAAAGTGAAACATGCCTCCACACAACATGAGCTTCGCCAAACAGTAAACCAATAACCGTTCCTAAAGGTGAAATCTGCCATAGCCAGGGAGCAAAGATAAAATAGGGCAATGCACCCAAGAAACCATCTAAAAGGACTAAGGGATTTCTAGTTAAAACTGCATAATGAATAAAGCTACGATTTTTACCGTGATGAACCAGAGAATGAAATTTTCCAAATACATGTTCTGGAACGTGATAAGCAAAAGTAGAAATAAAATCTCCTACTAAAAGCAAAATCAAAGCTACTAAAATGGCTTTCAAAAGAAACATTACAAATCCTGAAATATATCTAGAGAAAGCCTAAATGTTGTTGATTAAGATTTTACTAAAAAAGATTTAATTTTCTACTGCACCTAGTTTAATTAGGTCTTAATTTTAGTAGCAACTAAATAGCAGCAATCCCAGTCTCTTCGGTTCTAATCCGAACAATTTCGGTCATAGGAGAAACAAAAATCTTGCCATCACCAATATTCCCAGTACGCGCAGCTAAAGAAATTTCTTGTACAACATCTTCAACAAATTCATCTTCGATTACAGCTTCGACCTTTAGTTTGGCAACAAAATCAACCTTATACTCATTACCTCTATAGCGTGTTGTGGTACCTCTAGGACTGCCAAAGCTACGTAGATCAGAAACTGTCATACCAATGACACCTACTGCCAGAAGGGCTAGCTTTACATCATCTAGTTTATGAGGATGAATAATAGCGGTGACTTTCTTCACTGTTTTGTTACCTCTATGATTTGGATATATCTATTCTCACTTACTACTAATACTACTAATCGTGAATAATCCTGCAATTTTGGCTCTAGATTTTGATGGCGTGATTTGTGATGGCCTACTTGAATATCTCGATAGTACAAGCAAAGCTTACCAACAGATTTGGCAATTGGAGTCGCTTGATCTGAGCAAACAAACTAGCCAAAGCTTTTACCAGTTAAGACCTGTAATTGAGACTGGATGGGAAATGCCCGTATTACTTAGAGCGATCATCCTTAACTACGATCCCCAACAAATTCTTGATGCTTGGCATTTAGTGCGAGATGAAATTGTAGAACGAGAAAATCTAGACCGCAAACGCTGTGGGCAAGCTCTGGATGGAGTACGCGATCGCGCGATTAAATCCGATCTAGCAGCATGGTTAGGTCTGCATCGTTTTTACGATGGCATACTAGCAAAACTGAATCGAGTTTTGGCTTCTGAAACCAAGCTCTATATCGTAACAACCAAAGAAAGAAGATTTGTTAAACAACTGCTACAACAACAGGGAATCGAGCTTCCTGATTACAGAATCATTGGCAAAGAAGTCAAACGCCCTAAGTACGAAACCATCAGACTGATAAGTAAGCAAGAACAAATCTTCCCAGCAGATATTTGGTTTATCGAAGACCGAATTCAAGCTTTAGAACTGGTTCATCAGCAGCAAGACTTAAAAGAAATCAAATTATTCCTAGCTGACTGGGGCTATAACACCTCCACAGAAAGGCAACTGGCAACTCAAAAGGATTATGTGCAATTGCTAAGTCTCTCCCAGTTTACGATCTAAACATCACAGACCTGAGATACTTACTCATGCCTGATGCTATGTAACCTAGTATCGAAATAAGAGTTTGCCTGCACACATAATTGCGATCGCCAAGTCATGATTAATAAGCTATCAAAATGGTAATAACCGCCTATATTTGCGTTTGACGTATCAAAAATTACAGAAGTTATACATATTCGATCTGAAGTCGAACACGATCTGTGACTATGTCACTACATACTAAAAATGTAATCAAGGTTAGATAACGGGTCGCACATGAAAGTTTTACTGATTAGTTCTACTGGTGGTCATTTCCAAGCCATGCTGAGACTACATCCCTTCTGGCGCAAACATGATTGTTGCTGGGTTACTTTCCAAACCGCTTCTACAGAGCTAATTCTCAATGGAGAAAACGTTTACTGGGCTCATAGTCCGACCAACCGCAATATACCAAATTTGATCCGTAATTTTTGGCTGGCATTTCAAGTCATTCGCCAAGAACGTCCCCAGTTAATTTTATCCACAGGCGCGGGAGTAGCAGTACCCTTTATCATCGTGGCCAAACTAGCAGGAATCAGAACAGCTTTTATCGAGTCATTCACTCGTGTACAAGAGTTGAGCCTATCAGCAAAACTAGTCCTCCCTTTCCTTGATGTCGTTTATGTACCCTGGGAGCAAATAGCAGCTAAATACTCTAAAGCAAAGTTAATTCGCGTTTAGCAAAAGTCTTAAACCAAGAAAAACTCAAGTAAACCGCAAATAGTACTAGCAATTAGTTAGGAGTTCAAATCATGATTTTAGTTACAGTAGGCACCGAAAAATACCCTTTTAACCGTCTAATGGAATGGCTTGATAACTTAATTACTCTAGGGTGCTTAAATCCAGAACAAGAAGAGATTGTTATTCAGTACGGAAGCTGCACTATAGTTCCCAAAGGAGTCAAAAATCATGCAATTCTACCTGAAACTGATTTTCTTGGCCTAATTGAAAAAGCGCGCATCATCATTGCTCACTGTGGAGAAGGAACCATAGATCTACTAGATTCTCTTCAAAAACCTTTTATTCTGGTACCTCGTCAGGGAGAAAAACACGAACATGTTGACGATCATCAGCTAGAACTAGCGCAAGAACTAGAAAAGCAATCGATCAATATCGCTTATTCTCAAAAAGATTTGGCTTGCTTTTTGGCAAATCCAGTATTGTCGGAATTTTCCTCTACACCAGCGCAATACTACACTCAAGTCGGTCGGTTCTTAGAAGATGAATTTGAAAACGATTTAGTTAGAGCCGAACTTCTCGAAGATTTGATCGGAACTTCTCAGCTAACTCTTGCTTTCGAATGAGGCCGCTTCCCAAAAAACTTAGTAGATTTTACTCATAAATTTAGTAACTGACTAAAAATGACATTTAGAACTATTTATGATGTCTCAAAATCAACTTCAGTCCATCCTTCACTAATTTCCAAGAGAAAACGCCTACTGGATATCATTGGCGCAATTGTAGGGCTCTGTTTAACGGCCATCATATTTATTCCTATTGCGATCGCAATCAAGCTCGATAGTCCTGGACGCATCTTATTCAGTCAAGCTCGTTGCGGATACCAAGGGCAAGAGTTCAAAATCTGGAAATTTCGTTCGATGGTTACCAATGCCGAACAATTCCAAGATAGTGTTACAAACCAGGCTCAGGGAGCATTTTTCAAGAACGACCAAGATCCTCGAATCACCAGAGTAGGCAAACTTCTACGTAAAACTAGCCTAGATGAATTTCCTCAATTTTGGAACGTACTACAAGGTGAGATGAGTTTTGTCGGCACACGCCCACCAACACCAAAAGAAGTCAAACAATATACTTCAAGACACTACCAAAGATTAGAAGTTAAACCTGGATTAACTTCCAAAGATTAGAAGTTAAACCTGGATTAACT
>CAZSEZ010000108.1:0-13034 GCA_964606015.1 uncultured bacterium | reverse complement strand
ATTTCAGGTTTTAGTGGGTTTAATTCTAGGAATTACTATTTCTATGATCTCGTACACTTGCGACCCATAGTATTCTCCTAGATGATACGACTAAATGCTAGAATTAGAGGCTGTGACGATAAGCTAGGAGAATACTATGGGTCGCAAGTGTCAAATTACAGGGAAAAAAGCCAATAATGCAATGGCAATTTCCCACTCTCACCGTCGTACCAAAAGATTACAGCACGTTAACCTTCAATGGAAACGTGTTTGGTGGCCAGAAGGCAAGCGTTGGGTTAGATTACGCCTTTCGACAACTGCAATTAAAACTTTGGAACGTAAAGGTATTAGTGCTATGGCAAAAGAAGCTGGAATTAACCTTAATAAATTCTAATTTCTATTTAGTTTGTATAGTTAATAGTTATTTTTATGGCGATCGCTTTAAGTCTTATTGGTTAGCGATCGCTTTTTGAGTTTATGTCTGATTTGTATCTTAAATTAAGCATTAAATATCTATTCAGAATGTTCAATGATTAACATTGAATAATCAAAGATCTGAGACAATCATAAAAATAATCTCATAATAAAAACTATTTAATGTTATCCAAGGTTTTTTGTATCAGTACCTTTGGTATTAAACTCTCTTATTTAAGTACTGTTACTTTTGCTACATATATAAGCTCATTTAAGTTTTCTCAGGTTGTTTCGGCTCAGCCAGTTCCCGATGTTTCCTCTCCTCGGGAGATTCCTTTGAGTCCTGAACCTTTACCCGAATTGCCAAATGAGCTGCCTGTTCGAGAGTTGCCTACAACACCTCAATTTGTTACTCCCGAAGACATTCCCGCAAATATCGTTGTTGAAAAGTTTGAGCTTGTAAATTATTCAGATCTTCTAGAAGAGGTAAAACTCAAGCAAGTATTTGCTCCCTACATTTCTCGACCAATTTCTTTAGTCGAACTGCTAGAAGTACAACGTCTACTAACGGAGCTTTTGGTTACAGAAGGCTACATTACTACTCGCGCGGTTATTCCTCCTCAAACAATCAAAGATCTGACAGTAAAAATTCAGATTATTCCTGGGACAATTGAAGAGATTCAGATCAATGGCTTGAGTCAGTTACAAGATAACTATATTCGTAGCAGAATCACCAAAGGAACTGGGTCTCCTCTCAATCATGATCGTCTTTTAGAAGTATTACAACTTCTTCAGCTTGATCCTTTAGTTGCCAATGTTTCAGCTGAACTCTCTCAAGGGATTGAACCTAATACTAGTTTGTTGAATGTTGATATTACAGAAGCAGATACTTTTAAGCCTGGTATCACTCTTGACAATAGCAAGGTAGCTAGTATCGGTACTTTTAATCGGGAAGCTGAATTAAGAGAAAATAACTTTTTAGGATTTGGTGATCGCTTTATCGTGGCATACTCCAACAGTGATGGTAGTGATAGTTTAAGTAATTTGAGCTATCGTGTGCCTCTAAGTGCTGCGAATAATACTCTAACTTTTCAACACAACCGTGCTACTAATCGAGTTGTTCAAGAGCCTTTTGACGCTTTGGATATTGAAAACCAAACTACTTTTTATCAACTTGCTTATACTCATCCTTTGTTGCGGACAGTGGGGCAAGAAATTCGCTTTGGTGTCGATCTGAGTCGCCAGACTACAGCTACAACTTTTCTCGATGGTGAGCAGTTTCCCAGTATTGTGGGGGCTACTAATTCTGATGGAGATACTATTATTAGTACTCTGGGTTTGTTCCAAGATTATCTCAAACGAGATCGTGCCTCTGTATTTTATTTACGCTCTAGCTTTATTTTGGGTTTGGATGCTCTAGGCTCAGTGATTGATAGTGAGCAAGCAGATAGTCAGTTTTTAGCATGGCAGGGTTATCTAGAGTATTTGAATAGTCTATCGGATAAGCAAACTCTATCCTTCAGGAGTAATATTCAGCTTGCTAATGATAGTCTGGTTCCGATCAAGCAGTTTGCAGTGGGTGGTTTCAATAGTGTTCGTGGCTATCCCCAGAATACTTTGTTGGGTGATAATGGCATTTTTCTTTCTGCTGAATTGAGCCATACGTTACTTGATTATCGCGATCGGGCAATTCGTCTTGAGATCATTCCTTTTATTGATTTTGGTAAAGCCTGGAATAGTGAGACTGATATTGAGCAAGAACGTAATTTAGTAGCGATTGGAACTGGCCTTAAGCTATCTATTAACGATAATCTAACTGCAAGATTGGACTTTGGGATACCACTTGTAGATCTCGATGATGCTGAAGGTGATTCTCTCCAGGAGAATGGCATTTATTTTTCAATCAACACCCGCCTGTAGACTAGATGTTTAAAACCGATTGAAAGTTAAATTTGTTCAATGTATCTGAGTTACATTCCACTCTGATATCTGTCAGATATTTGATTAAGTTGGGCTAGGGAAATCAACTATGATTAATAAATTTATGATGGTATTGAGCAGTTAGGCGAATTAGTAAAGCTATTACGAGCAAACTAACAAAAGGAAAATATATCAAGAAAGATTCAGATAAACGATCCGCAAAAGTAACAGTAAAAGCTAGCCACAAATAGTATATTCCAACAGTATGGAGAATCTTCCAACCTTGATCACCTAATAAGCTAGCTGTTTTCTGGAAAGAAGTTATCGTCATCAAAAAAATAAATAGATATCCTAAATTACCCCCGTGATTTGAGTAGTACTCAGGGCTAGGAGCTAGTATAGCTAGGGCAATGATTGCCAAAGCATGGAAGCTATGGGAAACCGCCATTGATACACCTAAATATCGTCGATTTGCTCTTATCCAACGACTGATCTGATTGCCCAAAAAATAATGTAAAGCAGAGGCGGTGAAAGCTACCAGGAACAAGATACAAGAGGTTCGTGCTGTTAACCTGATTGTAAGCCTTACTGCTTCTTCATTGAAACCATGAATGAAGACAACCAGTGTTATGAATATAGCGATCGCTATAGCTGTTAAGTTAACAATTCCCCAGCTTTTAACTTGTATGCTCTTCACTGATGTTTTAAGTTCCCCATCTTAATTCAGCCAACAATCTACATCGACCTCTAACGTTTTTCCCAGAGCTAGCAATGGTTTGAGTTGAGATTTTGACCAACGGCAACCACGACTTTTCAGGATACATTTTGGAATGATCCGTTCTTGGAGACAGGCAAAATAAAGCTCCTGGGATTTTCCGAGAGATAAACCCAAATTTAACTGTTTTGTCAAATCAATAATCGTTTCAATTCTGCTGGAGTCTAGAGCTGTGTTTTTGCGATCGCCACTGTAAAGTAATTCTCTTAATAGACGTAATATCAACTGTTCTAAAACTTTTTTAGCTTCGGGGAGTTCTAACTGGCACTTTAGATGTTGAGCTTCGGTTGCGATCGCTGTAATTTCGGTTAAATGGCGATCAATTGTTTCTGGTTCGATGATCGCATCTTGGAGCTTAGTGATCGCATTTTGAACCCGATGGGACAAAGCTACATTGGCAGCTACCTGCAATTCCTGGGGAGTTGTGAGTCCTTCTCGCTGAAATGCTAGTAAGATACTGTAATTTTCTCGATATGCCTGAGTGTAGAGGCGATCTAGTCTTTGCTTGGTCGCTTTGGTTAAGGTGCTCATGATGCGATGTCTTTCTTCTGCGAACAGATGCTGAAAGTCAAAGTGTTGCTCGCCAAAAATCCGATTCATCGTTAATAAAGTTTGAGCAATACTTGCTTGAGCAAAAACAGCAAATAACTCTTGTTTGATAGTGCTGTAGTCTAAGCGATTGAGAAAAGGTTTGATACAACAGTGGAAATCCCAGCCCCCAAGGTGGAGAGCCGTAAACGTAAAATGTTGTTGTTCCCTGGTGGTAATAGACGTGAGTTTAACCTCTCCTACAGCCAAGCTCATGGTCCCCAAGCTTTGTTTTTGGTAGTCTAATTGTTCTATGGTGTAGCAGTAAATATTTTCCCTAGGACTGTAGATCTCAAATAAAGAACTAATCGCGTAGTGGGCCGCAACTTGTTCGAGACTGACTTGAGAGGAAATTACGAGCTGGCGATAAATGTCTCCTCCATCTCGGAAAGCTTCTACATTACTGGGGGCTTTGGCTAGCTTACGAATGAATTCCTGCTGATAATGAACTCCCTTCAGCTCTCCTGCAAGTTGGATAGCACGGGAAGCATAGCGCAAAATCTGGACTCCTTCAGGTCGGGAAATTTCGTCAAAAAACCAGCCACAACTGGTGTACATCAGCAAACAATGACGCTGCATTTCTAACAACCTCAGAGCATCTATTTGCTCTTCTTTATTTAAAGGATGTGTTTGTTGTTGTTCAAAAAAATCAGCGATTGTATCTGGTGCATGATCGGAGTTAATTACTTTAATGTAGGTATCTCTGGCCTGCCAAGGATCTCGAAATAGTTCTGCTGCTGTTGTCTCGTATAGAGGGATTAAGCGATCGCGTAGCCAATCCAAAGCTTCTCTGAGGGGTTTCCGCCATTCTTGTTGCCAAGTGCCTCCCCCACCACAGCCACAGTTACTCCGCCAACGTTCTACCCCATGAGCGCAACTCCAAGCTGTAACTGGTTTTAGTTCGACTTCCCAGGTAGGAGGATGGAGACTCAAATAGTGAGCGTAATTGGTTACTTGCCAGTTGCGTTGACTAAAGACCTTAGTAAAAGCATAAGCTAGACATTTTTCGGTACCACCTTTGTGATGCCCAAATGTTTCACCATCAGTAGCTACGCTGATTAGTTGTGATTCGTGTTTGCGATCGCCTTTAACAGCTTGTCCTAATCTACTGGCTAAATTGTCAGCGGAGTTGAGTGTATTGCTAAAGCCCATATCACGAGAAATGGGGCCATCATAAAAGAAAATATCGATATAGTTGGTTTGATCTAGGAAACAGCGATAAGGGCGAGTGGGGTCTATTTGAGAACCGCCGACTTCGTACCATTGGGGTTCAGGGTTGTTGTCGGTAGCCAGAGGACGACAGCGTTCTGCTTGGGAAGGAGCCAAGATAATAAAGCGAATATCTTCAGCAATCAAAGCTTCAAGAGTAGCTCGATCTACTGCTGTTTCTGCTAGCCACATGCCTTCTGGATCGCGACCAAATCTAGCTCGAAAGT
This sequence comes from uncultured bacterium, assembly GCA_964606015.1. Lineage (GTDB taxonomy): Bacteria > Cyanobacteriota > Cyanobacteriia > Cyanobacteriales > Xenococcaceae > Hyella. The sequence goes on along the minus strand of CAZSEZ010000108.1, from coordinate 7,922 downwards.
CTGCCTTTCCCCAGCGAATCTGAGTATACTTGTCCCGTTCGTTAGCCAGAGGCATAATGATATGGTTGTATACTTGAGCGATCGCATTACCTTGTCCGTTAAGCCTGGCTGCGCTTAAACGATCACCCTCAATAATTTTGTGATAGACTTCCACATCGTACTTTTCTAGCCAAGACATTAGGGTTGCCCCTACGTTAAAGCTGAGGTATTCAAAATTGTTAACAATATCAACAACTTCCTGGCGATCATTCAAAATTCTTGCCATTGTATTGGGACGATAGCATTCGTGATAAATGCGCTCATTCCAGTTCTGAAAAGGTTGGGCACTGGGCTGTCTTTCAATGGAGTTGAGATAGGGATTTTCTCTTGGTGGCTGATAGTAGTGGCCGTGAATCGTAATGTAGATTCCATGAGTCTGTGGGACTAAATCTTTAGTTGCTGAGGATTCAGCCACAATGTGATCGCTACTATTATCTCTTGCCAACACCATAACCAGTTATTTCCCAAAAATCTTAACTAAACAGCTCAATATATAAATAATTACAATTTGAGTTTTTTTTCATTTAAGCTCAACTTATTAGATCCCCAACTTTTCTTTAGTTAACTTAATATCAGCATCAATCCATATGAAAATAGTCGGTTTAATGAGTGGCACTTCTCTAGACGGCATTGATACCGCTTTAGTCGAAATAACAGGTCGTGATCTAGATTTAGACTTCCAACTCATTGAGGCTAATACTTATAGCTATCCTGAAGATTTGAGGGCGCAAATTTTACGAATTTGCCATAATGAGCCTTTGACAATGGCAGAATTGGCTTTTTTGGATGATGAAATTGCTAGGCAGTTTGCGATCGCTGTCAAATCACTTCAAGCTAAGCATTCTGATATTGAGTTAATTGGTTCTCACGGGCAAACTGTTTATCATCGACCCCCTATCAAAGGACAACAAACAACTGAGTTACAGCTGGGTTATACCGTACAGTTAGGTAGAGGAGAAGCGATTGCTAACCTGACCCAAACTCCTACAGTGAGCAATTTTCGGGTTGCCGATGTGGCCGTAGGAGGACATGGCGCGCCATTAGTTCCCAAAGTAGATCTTTTATTGGCTCATGAGCATAAGTATCGGGTAGTTCAAAATATTGGTGGTATGGGGAATCTGACCTATTTACCTCCCCGTTCTCAAACCACTTGGCAGGAGCAAGTCAGGGGTTGGGATACTGGTCCTGGTAATGTACTGATTGATCTGGCTGTGGTTGAGTTGACTAATGGAGAGCAAACCTATGATCGTGATGGAGAGTGGGCTTTGCAGGGAAAACCTTGTCAAGATTTAGTTCAGAAATGGCTCCAAGAAGCCTATTTTCAGCAAGCACCACCTAAATCTACAGGCAGAGAATTATTTAATCACGAGTATCTAAATCACTGTTGGTCACAAGCACAAGAACTTAAGCTATCTGAGTCTGACTGGTTAGCTACGATTTCAGAACTTACCGTAGCTTCGATCATTGATAGCTATCGCAGATTTTTGCCCCGACTTCCTGATGAAGTTCTCTTGTGTGGTGGTGGAAGTAAAAACAATTATGTGCGACAACGGATACAAGCTGAGTTACCATCGGCAAAGATACTGACTACAGAAGCGATTGGGTTAGATGGAGACTATAAAGAAGCGATCGCCTTTGCTATTTTGGCTTATTGGCGTTATTTCTGTAACTTTCCCGGTAACTTGACTCAAGTTACTTCAGCTATGAGATCAGTTTTATTAGGGGAAATCCATCTTCCTTAAGATTGCTTTAACTATTTAATGTAAGATAAATTCTGTGACTCATTCCTTTCTACTTCAGCCTGCCAAGTGGTCTCTTCAAGGTCAATACACGGAACGTGAGCAGCAACCTCTTGCTATAGAAGGAACGATTAGTGTGGCATGGAGGCGGGAATCCTGGTTTAAGCTCGAAACTAGACTAGTGATTCCGGAATCGGCCACAGAAATTATTTCTCAATGTAAAGGCCACCTAGACTCTTCAGGAAAGTTATACACTTATGTTCTTCAACACAGCATTTTGGGAAGTATAGAAGGAGAAGGTTATCTAGGGGTGGATTCGATAGTGCAACACTATTGGGTTGTGGGCTCAACTCAGCGTCGGTTAGGGTTTGATACTTTTTACTATCTGAGTGAGAGTGAATACTCTTTAACCAGCGTTGTTCTGGAAAGCCATAATCTGAGAAATACGGTGGAAGCCAAACTTAAACAAATAATTTAATTTTCCGCTATGGTTATGAATCGAGATCCTAATTACGGTCGTTTACTTGCCAATCGTTACCAAATCGCTGAGTTAGTCGGTGAAGGTGCTATGGGCCGAGTTTACCGTGCTAAGGATACTGTTTTAGGTGGTGTTACTGTAGCGGTTAAGTTTTTGTCGCAAGCCTTGTTAAACCAGAATATGCGCGATCGCTTCGAGCAAGAGGCAACCATTTCTGCTTTGCTAGGTGAAAAAAGTATTCACGTCGTTAGAGTTAAAGACTATGGCATTGATGAGAATAAGATTTCTTTCTATGTCATGGAATATCTTTCTGGAGAAAGTTTGGATGATGTAGTTAGTGCTCAACCACTTTCTTTAAATCGGTTTTTGACGCTTTCTCGTCATATTTGTTTAGGTCTGGAAACTGCTCATCAAGGAATTTCCGTCAGCGGTAAACTCTGCACTATTGTTCACCGTGACATTAAGCCAGGCAATATCATCATCATTCAAGATCCGACCTTGGGAGAGGTAGCCAAGATTCTTGATTTTGGCATTGCCAAGATGATTCAAGAAAATGCTTCACAAACTCAATCTTTTATGGGGACTTTGGCTTACTGCTCCCCAGAGCAGATGCAGGGCAAAAAGTTAGATAATCGTTCTGATATCTATAGCTTGGGCATCATGATGTACGAGATGCTCACGACTGATATGCCAATCATGCCCCAAAACTCTTCTTTTGGAGGCTGGTATCAGGCGCATAACGACTTTAAACCCAATCCTTTTCCCCAAAATCTTAATATTCCTGCCAAGTTAAAAGATTTGATTCTGGGTTGCTTAGCTAAGAATCCAGATCAGAGACCACAGAATGTCCGTGAAATTTTTAACACTCTGGAAGTTATCCAGCAGGAGTTAACTAATCCTCCATCAATTCAGACTGGGCAAAAGATTAGTCAAGAAAACGAGCAAGATTTATCCTCAGAAACCAGAAAAGCTCAAGATTTAGCTGCGATATCCATGGATACCGTTCCTGCCGTCAAAGAAAATCCTGAAATCGCTTTTTCTTATCGGGAAACTGCTGTTGTGTCGCCAGCTGTACCGAAAGTTAAGACAGGAAGTGATGGAGTCCCTTCTATTACCGATATTTGCTTGCAGGCTTCTTGGCCAGAAGATAAGCCACAGAAAAAAATTGTTTTTGCTCGTTTTGTTGACTCTCCTTTAGGAGAGCTACCAGTATTGTCAGTGATGTTGGATTACGAAGATATCCTGCATCGCATGGCTAGCTTGCGTTACAACCAATTTTTGTTTCTGAATCATCCTCATCCTATGTTGCTCTGGATTACTTTGCTTTACAGTAAAGAACATGGGCCTCGTTGGCTGCCTTGTTATTTAGATTTAATGTCGGAGAAAGGACAACGTATTAGTCGCTCTCTAGCAAATTTAGGTTCTTATCGAATTCTCTTTTTTGTGGTGAATCAGCCTGATCGTTGTCACCACGTTATGAAATCAACCATTAACGAGCAAAACTGCCAAATGCTTAGTGAATGGGCCAATATGGGTAAAGTGCATAGGCATTCGGGAAGTGCTGGTACAGCCAAGAAAATTTTGCGCAACGAGCTAGAGAAGTTGAAACCGAAAATTCTACTCAAAATAGAGTCTGTAACTACTAAGTATTCCGGGGATATTTCTGGATAGTTTATACATATATCTAATTTACTTAAAGTGTTTGCCAAACCGACAATCTCTCAATATCTAAGTTTCTTTCTGACTGAAGAAATTCAAGCGATGCTTCCAACAGAAGACTTGGGTGAAATCATTAAAATTGATCCTAGTAACATTGTCCCAATTTTTGATTTGTCTCCTGCAATTATGGGAGTCTACAATCATCGAGGTGAAGTGTTATGGGTAGTGGATTTAGCTTCATTGCTTGATTTAGAACCTTTGTATCAGCAAAATTACTATCATTCCTATAATGTTCTGTTAATCGATTGTGGTAAAGAAGTTTTAGGTCTAGCTGTACGCAAAGTAGGCCATTTAGTTCTGTGTAAAACAGGACAAATTCGTCGTACTTTAGGCCCTGATCTGAGTCCTAAGCTCCTTTCGTGTATGTTAGGGGAGAAGAGAACTGCTCAAGGAGAAACTATTTTTGCTCTGGATAGTGAGCGCGCTATTCAGCTACTAGCTCAAGAAGGATAAACCCTGTAGTCTTTGTCAATTAGAGCAATTAGTGAGAATCTAACCTATTTATAATCAGTGATCGGGAGAAGGAGAATCCTAACGAAAACATCTACATTTAGAGAAGAATTAATTATTGATTAATCAGAAAATTCGCGATGTTTGAGCATGTGATTATTACGGGTGGCTCTAGTGGAATCGGTAAGGCAACGGCAATTTTGTTGGCTGAAGCAGGAGCTAATATTTCGCTAATTGCTCGCGATCGCTCCAAGCTGAAGTTAGCCCAACAAGAAATTCAATCTCTCATGGCGAGTTCGGGACAGCAGGTTAGGATCTTTCCTGCTGATGTCGCTCAGGCTAAAGAGATAGAAGAGGCGATTCATAATGCGATCGCAGAAAATGGGGTTCCCGACCTTCTCATTACTTCGGCAGGTGTAGCAATTCCTGGTTATTTTGCTCAAATACCAATTGAGACTTTTGAACAAACAATGCAGGTGAATTATTTTGGTTCGCTGTATGCCGTTAGGGCAGTCTTACCGAAAATGATTGAAGCCAATAGAGGTCAAATTGTTCTAATTGCTTCTGGTGCTGGTTTAGTGGGTTTATTTGGCTATAGTGCTTATAGTCCTTCTAAGTTTGCGCTTCGGGGATTAGCAGAGTCACTAAGAGGAGAACTCAAGCCTAAAGGAGTAAAGGTTGCAATTGTTTATCCTCCCGATACTGACACCCCACAACTAGTAGCGGAGAATAAAACTAAGCCAGCAGAAACTAAAGCTATTACAGCTACAGCTAAAACCTGGACGGCAGAGGGAGTAGCTCAAGTAATTCTCCAAGGTATTAACAAGGGGCAATTTGCAATTACCCCTGGTCTGGAAATGACGATTCTCAATCGTTGGCATAGTGCGATCGCTCCTTTACTTCAGTATTATTTCGACCTGATCACTAGGAAGCAAAAAGCTTGAGGCTCTATTAAGTAGAGGGAGTAAAACTCTGAATTTTGCTAATGATATTTTGAACTTGAGCAACTAGGTTTTTCCACCACTTAGGTACTTTGAGTTTTCTGGGTTGAGGATAGTCTGAAGGTGTTTGTGGGGAAATATCTGATTCTGAGATAGCCACATCTAGATCTGTCGAGGATGTATCGGAGGTTGATTCTGTCTCAGATTGTTCTGTTGCTGCTAATTCTGGAGTTTCCTCTGGAATGGGCATTTCTGTGATCGCTTCAAGAGCTGATTGGTGGTTGATGGTAGAAGTAGCTTGTTTCTGATTAACCGCACTAGTTGAAATACTATTGGTTTTTGGTGCGATTACTATTTCGGGTTTAGTTATCTGCTCTGGTTCTTCTGAGGTGATTGCTGAAGTTTCAGATTGCTCTTCTACATCCGTTGAACCTGCTAAATCGTCTTCAGTAGGTTCAGGTTCTTCTTCTGTAAGCTCTTCCTCTACTGTATTTTCTGTAATGTCTTCGGTGATACTCTCGGTAACTGTCTCGTCGAGAGAATCTGTTTCTGTCGATGAACTAGATTCAACTTCTAACTCTTCGAGTGGTTCAATTTCACTAGCTTCTACTGTGGGGGATGTATCTTCAAGAGTTAACTCTGAAGCTGTAGTCTCATTTACTTCTAACTCTTCCTCTTGTGTTCCCTCTATCTTATCGATTGCTCGGGGAGCTGCATAATCTGGTGTGGTGATACCTATTACTTCTGAATACTCTAAGCGATCGCTCATTAATTGAGCCAAAGGCTCATTGCTCTTAGGTTGGCTATCAAGTGTAATTAGCGAGATCGTTTTATTGAAGGCATTAGTGATTGTTTGACCTTCTTTATCCTGTAGTTCTAGTTCGATAAGATTATTTCCCTCCTGGAAACCTTTGAGATAAATTGGTTGCCATTGATTGATGATAAAGCTGTCATCGTTAATCTTGGCGAGGATTTGCCAATCATTTTTTTGAGCGTTATTGAGCCCACTAAGATAAAAGTCTAATAAGATCGGTTCAGTAGTGTAGGCTCCAGTTGGCTGGTTGTAGGTGAGTAGAGGCAAATCTGAAACAGGTTGATTTTGCTCGGTCTCAGTAAGTACATCGAAAGTAACTTGGGCTAAAGCACCTTGATTTTTAAAGCTTTCATGCCAAGGTTTTTCTGCTAGGACTCTAATAGTATGAGTACCAGGTTTGATATTTCGCAGCACGAAGGGCTCGTCTATATCGTAAATCTCACCTTGGGGTTCATTATCTAAAGTCAAATGTAAGTGATTGCCTAAGCCCCAGCGATCGTCTTTAAATAAAGGAAAGTCCTCTACTGTTAGCTCTACTTCAACTCTTGTCTCCTGCAAAGTTGCTCTGGATCGAGGACTCAAAATTTTTATTTTGGGTTGATATTTGGCTTCATCTTGACTCAAATCCTGGATGGCTTGGGGGGGTGCTACCTCAGTCAAACTACTGTTGTAGGGATCAAGTGTGACATTATTGAATTCTTGAAAGGAAAAGCCGCCAATTCCAGAAGGCAGATTGATTTGATTGCAACCAACCAAGTTGATACTTAAGGCGATCGCTAATAAATAACAAATGGTTTTCATTGAAAATGCTCTATATTTTAGGCCTGATACTTTAGCCTCTACTACTTTATTAAAGTACCTAGTTTTAGTTATTTAACCACACTAATATATCTGTTGATTTCTACAGATAGTTTGTGGGTAAAGGTATGTCTCTTTGTAACGAAAAGTGGTTTTATCGTAACTTTTGTGCGACTCGGACAAATTCGTAAAGCTCCTCACACCAATCATTACGCTGATTTAAAATTTTGTTAAGCTTCCCTAATACTGCCGAAGTTGAAGGACTATTATCTTACATAACGCTTGTGGCTAAAACCTAGAAATAATTAGGCATTTGCCAAGCTAAGTTTAAAAGAATACGCTGGTTTTCCAGCGGTTTCAGATAAACGAAAATCCTATTTATCAAATAGGTAAGAGATAAATCTATTGTCGAGAGAGGAGAATCCTCATGACAATCAGTCCTCAAAAAGGAGAGGCGAAAGTCAAGGTAACTGTTGATAACGATCCCGTCCCTACTTCATTCGAGAAGTGGGGCCAACCCGGTCACTTTGATCGGACACTGAAAAAAGGACCCAAAACCACAACGTGGATTTGGAACCTTCACGCTGATGCTCATGACTTTGATAGCCATACCAGCGATCTTGAAGATGTTTCTCGGAAGATCTTTAGTGCTCACTTTGGTCATTTGGCAGTTGTATTCGTGTGGCTTAGTGGAATGTACTTCCACGGTGCACGTTTTTCCAACTATGAAGCATGGCTAAGCGATCCCACAGCCATCAAACCCAGTGCACAAGTGGTTTGGCCTATTGTTGGCCAAGGTATCTTGAATGGTGATGTCGGTGGCGGATTCCACGGAATCCAAATTACATCAGGTCTTTTCTACTTATGGAGAGCATCTGGTTTTACCAACAGCTATCAACTATATTGCACCGCGATCGGTGGTTTAGTTATGGCTGGTTTGATGC
>CAZSEZ010000107.1:0-13058 GCA_964606015.1 uncultured bacterium | reverse complement strand
CCTACTTTTGTTAATCAAATCGAAAAAATTGTTGAAATCTATACGAAATCGAGCTTCTGGCGATCAATATAGGTTCAGTTAAGCTTAGAATAAGCCTGTTTCCTCAAACGGCATATACATAAGTCTCAACCATGCCAAAGTTCCTAGATACATTGAGTCATGAATACATGGATAAATACTATTTAGGAGCCGAGGTAAGCACATTCACAGCACAAACTTTGAACAGGAGATTTTCTACATGAACAAAGGTGAATTAGTAGATCGTATTGCGCAAAAAGCGACCGTAACCAAAAAACAAGCTGATGCCGTCCTTTCTGCTGCGATCGACACCATCATGGAAGCAGTGTCAGAAGGAGATAAAGTGACTCTAGTAGGCTTTGGTTCTTTTGAGCGTCGTCATCGTAAAGAGAGAGAAGGTCGTAACCCCAAAACTGGAGATAAAATGGTGATCCCAGAAACAGAAGTACCCGCATTTTCTGCTGGGAAGCTCTTTAAAGATCGAGTTGCCAATAAGTAAATTAAGTAATCGATGTCGTTCTAATTTTGCGTAGACCACATCACGGTGGAAACTTAGCTTGGGCAGCTACAGTTGCAGGCTGTCCACCTTACCTAATTCGGGATTTTTCCGCCAGCATCAACCCGTGGGGAATACCAGAAACCGTAGTTAACGCGATTACAGAGGATATTCCTCGTCTTACTAAATACCCAGATCCCGATTATCCTCGCTTGCGTCATTGCTTGGCGAAGGAGTTAGGAATAGGTACTGAGTATGTGTTGCCAGGAAATGGTTCTGCCGAGCTACTTACCTGGTCTGCCAGAGATCTAGCACAACAGGAAATCAACTATCTCATCGTTCCTGCATTCGGTGATTATCTGAGGGCCTTGAGAGCATTTGATGCTAATGTCCAACTAATAACGGCGGAATTACCCTTTGGTGACCTAGATGCCGTGATTGGTAACTTTTCAAATCCTACTGCTGGAATACTCCTCAATAATCCTCACAATCCTACGGGTAAATTGTGGCGGAAACAAAAAATCACTGACTACTTAGAAAGTTTTGCTTTGGTAGTTATTGATGAAGCCTTTATGGACTTTTTACCATTACCTCAGCAACAAACTTTGGTAGAGCTAGTCCCCCATTTTCCTAATTTAGTAATTCTGCGCTCTCTAACCAAATTCTACAGTTTACCTGGACTGCGAATTGGTTATGCCGTAGCTAGCCCAGAAAGGATTAAGCAGTGGCAAAGCTTACGTGATCCTTGGTCCGTCAATAGCCTAGCCGCCACGGCAGCTGCAGTCGCTCTCAAGGATTTGGACTTCCAACAACATACCTGGAATTGGTTACCCCCTGCCAGGCAAGAATTAGCAGCAGGATTATCAGAAATTGTGGGTTTAGACCCTTTACCTAGTTCAGTTAATTTTCTCTTGGTTAAGAGTCAATATTCTGTCTCTCAGTTGCAAACAGAATTATTACAGAAACATCAAATCTACATCCGTGATTGTCTAAGTTTTCCAGAATTAGGGGATCGTTATTTTCGGATTGCTATCCGTACCCCAGCAGAAAATAGATCTTTGCTAGAGGCCTTAAGAGAACTTATTACTAATACTAAATAACTACTAAATGGCATTTGATTACGATCTGGTGGTAATTGGCAGCACAAGGGAAGGAATATATGCAGCTCATAAGGCAGTACTACTTCAAGCTAGGGTTGCTTTAGTTACACAAACATTCGGAAACTATCTAGACGCCTCATTTTTCCTAGATGGATTTTGTCTAGGCCATATTGTTAATCATCTGGCACAAGTAGAAAAAGTTACTTGGGGATTGCTCGATGAAACAAGAGTGCAACAGCAATTATCTTTGGAAGAAATTTTTCAAGACATCAAGACTATTCGGGAGAGTATATACAATACCGAATCTCTAGAAGATTTGGCTTTTAACGGTGTAGATGTAATTTATGGCAAAGGTGAATTTTGTCGCGCACCAAGACAAGCTTTTGTTGTTAATAATCGTCGGCTAATCTCTCGTAATTATCTCTTAGCAACGGGAGGAAAATATACGCTACCGAAAATACTTGAGAATCAAGTAGCGCATCCCAACTTATTAACTCCAGAACAATTTTTCCAACATGATATTGAAGCCCCACATAAAAAAATTGTTTTAGTTGGAGATAATTTTCGAAGTATTGAACTTGCTCAGATTTTAGCTAGGTTGGAGTACCAAATTATTTATGTAACAGCAAATAAGAGAATTTTACCTGGGGAAAATGTTGCTGTTAACCGTCTATTCGCTGCCCAACTAAATGCTGATGGCATCAAAATCCTAACCAAATCCCCATTGCAACAAGTTAAAGCTATAGAAAAAGGGTTTTCTTTACAAGTGGGAGAGCGTTCTCTTGAGGCAACACAAGTAATTTTTGCTCATGTACTCCAACCTAATATAGAAGAATTAAACCTAGAAAGCATAGGGGTAAAATACTCAAAACGAGGAGTTATTGTTAATAACAAATTACAAACTAGCAATCACTCTATTTATGCCTGCGGCAATCTACTAGGAGGGAATTCCTCGCTTCATTTAGCTCAATATGAAGTGAATATTGCCTTGAAAAATACCCTGAGTTTTTCATGGTTCGAGAGGCACTATCAAAACATACCAATCACTATGTTCACTCAGCCTAATTTAGCCCGTATTGGCTTAACCCAGATTCCCCTTAAAGCTATCAAAAAGGGCAAAATTCATTTAATCAAAGAGTATTACCAAAACCTAGCTACTGCTCAAGTTACAGGAGAAACAACGGGGTGGTGTGAACTAGTGCTTCAATCCAATGGAAAAATCTTGGGTGCCACAATCGTTGGGAATCAGGCGATAGAATTGATTAACATTATTGCCTTAATGATACAACATAACATCAAGCTTTCAGCTAATCCAATTAAAGGGCTATTATCCCAAGATATTCCATATACTGCTCCTGGCTATAGTGAAATACTGAATAAGTTAGCAATCTCTTTTCAACAAGAAAAAATACAGAAAAACAAGTCATTAAAAAATCGCTTGATAACTTGGTTTGACTGGCGGAAATAAATAGTTAATAGCTAGTAGTTAATTTTTAAATTCAAATTTATCTTCATGTTTGATAAACAGTTTATTGTTATTGAAGGAATTGATGCTTCTGGAAAATCTACCCAGGCAGAGCTTCTAGAGCAATATCTGTTAGATCGCGGAGGGAAGGTTGTCATTAGTCCTGAACCATCTAGCGGAATTATTGGTAATTTGATTCGTCAATCTTTGAAACAACGAATTTTATTTAGTAAGGATAAAAATCTTTTTGACGAACAGATGGCATATTTATTTGCGGCAGATCGCCATGACCATCTCTATAATGATTTTGATGGAGTTTATAAGTTGATTGACGATGATTTTGACGTAATTAGTACCCGTTATTATTTTTCCTCTTTGGCATATAATAGCGACACTTCAGAACAATTTGATTTCATTAGCAGACTCAACCATAAGTTTCCTCCACCAGATGCCACCATTTATCTAGATTTGACAGTAGATAAAGCTCTAGAAAGAATGCAGTCACGATCGCATCTAGAAGTTTATGAGACCAAGGAAAAGCTCACTAAAGTCAGAGCTAATTATCAGCATATATTTGGTAACTATTCCCATAAGCTATTAACTCTTAATGCAGAAGAATCCATAGAAGGCATTCACCAGAAAATTGTTAATTTTGTTAGTAGTTAAAACCTAATTTTCAAGCATCAATTCTGGCATCTGGCAGTATTAACATGGCATCACCAAATGAATAAAAGCGATATTTTTCTGCGATCGCTTGTTGATAGAGTTGTAAAAGCCGTTCTCTACCAATCAAAGCACTGACTAACATCAGTAAACTAGAGCCTGGTAGATGAAAATTGGTAATCAAACCATCCACCACTTGCCATTGATAGCCTGGATAAATAAACAGATTAGTTTTTCCCTGAAAGGGTCGCAAAGGATTTCCTGCTGCTATTTCAGAAGCTTTAGCTGTACCCTCTAAAGCTCTCACCGCCGTGGTTCCTACAGCAATAACCCTGCCTCCTCTGGCTTTAGTTGCTGCAATTTTGGCAATGGTTTCCTGGTCAACATCAATCCACTCTTGGTGCATCTGATGCTCAGTAATGGTCTCACTTTCTACTGGACGAAATGTGCCAATCCCCACGTGAAGAGTAATATAAGTTTTCTCAATTCCTTTGGCTTCTAGCTTGGCGAATAGCTCCTCTGTAAAATGTAACCCCGCTGTAGGTGCTGCCACTGCCCCTTTTTCCTGAGCATAGATAGTTTGATATTGCGCTGCATCAGACTCACGAGAAGTAATGTAAGGGGGTAAAGGCATCTCTCCCAAGCGATCAATCGCTGACCAGAATGTTTCTCCTTCGGGTAGTGTGAATTTTAGTATTCTGCCACCTGTAGCATCATCTCGGTCGATCACTGTAGCCTTAAGTGCTTGTTCAGCTTCCTGACCTTCTAGTTGAAAAACGATTTCGGTTCCTAGCTTAAACCGTTTACCTGGTTTCACGAGAGCCAGCCAACAGTTATGCTCCTTTTCTTCTAATAAAAGAATTTCTACAGCTGCCCCTTGATTTTTGTCGCCAATTTTTCTGCCATAGAGACGAGCAGGAATCACTTTAGTGTTATTAAGTACTAATAGGTCTCCTGGGTTAAGCCAATCTGCTAAATTTTTAAAAATTGAGTTAACGTAGCTACTCAGTGAATTTACGACTAACAAACGAGAGCTATCTCTGGGAGTTGCTGGACGCTGAGCAATTAGGGTTTCAGGTAGTTCATAAGTGTATTGAGAAAGTAAGAGATCGCTATTATTAGCTGCTTTTTCGTTTGCCATCATTACAAGAAGTTATCAAATTTGGGTGATCTCACGCACAACTTTTTTTGCAAATCGGGTGCTTCTCCCCTAGCCAAATTCGGGTATCTGCTGCCAGACTAGACATTGAGTGAAGACTGGAACAGGTGCGCTTTATGGATTTCGTTTACTTTATTGCTAATGCAAGCTTAACTCTACGCATCATAGAGTATCTCCGCACGATGCAGCATACTAAGACCGCTTCAATTACGGTAGTACATCAGATTGATGGCTGGATTGTTAAAGTCAGATATCCTACTTTGCTGACAACCCACGAAAAACAAGACTTTAGAGCCTTTCTAAATGAGTTGGGGATCGCTTATGAACCCGATATGCGTTTACAAATGGTGTTTTGGAGCTTGGAAACTGGTCAATCTGCCGTAGACGTGATGCGTCGCTATCAAGTAGCGATTGTCTCTCATGGAATCCCTGATTCTAAAGATATTGAAGCTTTCCGCCAACAGTTTACAAGAGGATTGGGATACTGTCCTGAGACTCTAGCCTAAGCCTCATGAATAATGGGTGTTGGAAAGTGTAATTTTTTCGAGATTTGCTCATAGTTAATTGAGGTCTCAATTCTAATTAAAGATGAAGCTCGCCTTGCAAATTATTGTCTAGAATACTTAATTATGGATACTCGCTAGTTATTTAACTGCGAGTTTTTTATTTACCTAAATTTGAATTTTAGCGATCGCCATTAATTGGGGAAAGTAAGATGAGAAAAGTAGCTGTATTTGGCAATTCTGGCGGAGGAAAATCCACTCTAAGTCAAAATTTGGCAAAAATTACTGGACTACCTCTCATCGCTCTAGACTTGATTCAATATGAGCCTGGAGGAGCAGAGATATCTCATGAGGACTACTTGGCAGCACACGAGCAAATTCTGCAACAAGAGCAGTGGATCGTAGATGGATTTGGCTCTATAGATACGGTTTGGCAACGTCTAGATTCAGCAGATACTCTAATCTATTTAGACATGTCACCCTTGAGACATTACTGGTGGGTTACCAAACGATTTATCCAGGGATTACTGATTCCCCCAAAAAACTGGCCTAAAGATAGTCCCTTGTTCAAAAGTACTCTCAATAGCTATTACACTGTTTGGCTGTGCCATCAAAAACTGACCCCAAAATACAGAGCCTATATAGAACAGGCAAAAGAGACTAGACAAGTTTATCATCTGCGATCGCCAAAAGATATTACCAAGTTCTATCAATCGATCTCTAGCTAGTTATGAAATTTAAGGCATTGAAGCAATTCTCAAGCTCGGCTTTTCAATATCCCTGGACGAATGTCTACACCAAAGTAATCGCCCTTATTTTGGCTTATGGTGCAGCAATTCATATCGCCAATATCTCGGGACTAACTGGAATATCCTGGCTTGCCACACCTCATCTTTGGCAGGTTATGGATATCCTACTTTTAGCATTTAACCTAGTTACAGCGATCGCTCTTTGGCTTGGCGTAGCCTGGTCTATTTGGTTGCTCGTGGGAGGAATTTTGACACTCCAGATTTTGCCTTACACTTTATGGCGCCCCCATTTTGTACTTAAACCAGAAGATGCTCAAACTCTCAATAGTTTATTGGGTACAGAAATTCTGATGTTAAGTATTTTGTTTCTCTTGCTTTGGCTCAAAAAATAAAAACCGAAAAGATTTTGAGTAATCCATTAATTCAATCAATCTCTGTCAAAAATACTTTTTTTCTTCTGAAAACCTTATCCGCTAAATCGTGTAATACCAGATAGAAACAAGGAATAATAAACAGGGTTAAAACCGTTGCTAAGGCCAAGCCAGAAAATACGACAATCCCCAGTGGTTGCAAAAATTCCCCTCCCTGACCTAGACCAAGTGCCAAAGGGAACATGCCCACTACGGTAGTAATCGTCGTCATCAGAATAGGTCGCAACCTTTTAGGAGCTGCTTTGAGAATCGCTATAGTGCGATCGCACTGTTCTCGTTCACGAATTTGATTAGCTAACTCCAGCAGAATAATAGCGTTATTTACGACAATCCCCACTAGCAAAACAGAACCAACAATAACTGTAATTCCAATTGCTGTTTGCGTCAGATAAAGTCCCCAAATCCCTCCTGCCAGAGCCAAGGGTAAGGTAAACATAATTACCAAAGGATCAATTAAAGAGTTGTACTGTACCGCCATCACCACAAATACTAAGAAAGCTGCCAAACCACCTAAAATAGCAAAAGATGATTGAATCGCTCGATTACTCTGAGCAGCAGCACTAGGTAGACGACTTACACCCTTAGGAAGCTCGATTTCTTGAAATATCTGGTCTAGTTCTGCTAGAGCATCCCCCAAGGTGGCATTTTCGTTGAGGTTACCTGCTATCAAAAATACCTGTCGTTGATTGATGCGCTGGATTTCTCCTGGTGCTTCTCCTAAGGAAATATTAGTAACATCTCCTAAACGAATCAAATTATCATCATCATCAAATAAAGGAAGTTGCCCTAGCTGAGAAGGACGATTAATTTCCGTATTTTCCAGCTCCACCCTCACATCTATGAGGCGATTACCTCGCTGAATCTGGGTCGGAACTGAGCCAGTAATTGCTGTTTCGATTGTGTTGCCAATATCTTGCGTATTTAACCCCAAGTCGGCAGCTCGTTCGCGATCTAGTCGGATTTGAATTTCTGCTTGGGTAGGGTCTGCATCGGGACGAAATCTAGCCAAAGTGGCTCGTTGCCCTAGGGCTTTTAAAACATCTACCCCTGCTTGTTCTAAAACCTGAGAATTTTCTCCTTGAAGAACCACATCTAAGTCACTTCTGACAGGAGAATTACTTAAAATTAAACCTCTAACCGCTCCAGGAAATAAGCGCAAACGAATATTAACCAGATTAAGTGCTTGTAGCTCTCCATTAACCCGAGAAATAAAAGCTTCTACATCTGTGCCAGACTTCAGCGTAATAATACTACTACCCCGTAAAGAATTTTCAATGGTGTTGCTCCCAAACAAAAAGCCCCCTGCGGTGGTAAAACTATATTCAGTTTCTGGTTGCGCCAGCAAAATCTCATCTACTTTCGTCATTACTTTGCGATTAGTGGCCAAGGTAGTTTCTGGAGGAAATTGGGCAAATAATACTGCCTGACCTGTATTGATCCGAGGCAATATCTCTTGAGGAATATGGTCAATTATCAGTAAGCTGGAACCACCCAAAACCAGAAAAGTTATGCCAATCGCCAATAACCTTAAATGCAAAACCTGTTTGAGTAAGATGGCATAGCTATTAGTAGCAGCAATAAATCGACGGTTAAATGAGCGTAAGAGCCACAGACGAGCCACGGCACTTGATTGAGGAATTGCTAGTAACCGAGATGCCAACATCGGAATCACAGTGAGAGCAACTAGTACTGAAGCAGCCACCGCAAAACTGACCGTCAGAATCAACTCATTAAAAATCAGAGCAATAAAACCCCCAATTAACAAAAAAGGTAGTACTGCGACCAGGTTAGTGCTAGTGGAAGCAACCAAGGATGATTCAACTTCTTGGCTACTAGTAATAGCTTGAGAAATTGCCTGACGAGGATTCAGTCTCGTTTTAGTAGCTTGTCCTGGGGTCATCCCAATACCGACAGCAATATTTTCTAGCATCACAATTGAGTTATCAACCACAATGCCCACCCCAACAGCTAGACCACCCAAGCTAAATACATTGAGGGATAAACCAAACAGTTTCATCAAAATAATCGCACTCAATGCAGCTAAAGGAATCGCTGAAACAATAATCACTGTCTGACGTAGCGACCCCAAAAATAACAGCACAGCGATCGCAGCTAATCCAGCTCCAGTCAAACCAGCATTGGTTACGTTGCTGATAGCATTACCAATAAAAATTGATTCATCAGTTGTAGCAGCCAGTTCCAAATCTTCGGGTACAACTCCTGATTTTTTTAGCTGTTCTAGCTTCTGTTTAACACCTTTAATGACTTCAATGGTATTTGCTTCAGGTTGCTTTTGGATGCTTATTTTGACCGCAGGTTGTTCGTTGAGAGTCACAAAAATCCGTTGCTCAGCTCGACCGTCAATTACTTTGGCAAAATCTCGTAAATATACACGACGATTAGGAGCAACATCATCTCCAGCTAGCTCAAACGATAAATCAAGAATTTCGGCTGGATCTTCAAAGCGTCCAACAGTTCGGGTCAAAGGCTCACTAAACTCTCCTAAGATTCTGCCCCCAGAAATATCTTGGTTGGATTCTTCTAATTCGGTCAGAATCTCGTCTAAGCCAATTCCCAGAGCTTGTAAGCGGTTAAGGTCGATCAAAACCCGAACTTCTTCTTCTATGCCACCAGAAACATCGACTACCGCTACACCCTCGACAACCCCCAATTCTCTGGCCAACTCTTCTTCAGCAAACACTCTTAATGCCAAGGGCTCTAAGGATTGAGAAGTTAAGGCCATTTCGTATACTGGTCGCTGAGAAGGATCGAACTTAAACAGTCTTGGTTCTTCGATAACATCTGGTAAACCAGGGCGGACTCGATTGAGAGCTGCGGTGGCATCATTTAGAGCACGATCGATATTTCCTCCTGGTCTAAAGTAAAGGTCAACACTGACTCTCCCTTCACGAGTCTGCGAAAAAACCTGTAATACACCCTCAGTAGCGGCTAATCCCTCTTCTAGTGGTTTAGTCACTTCATCAACAGCAACCTCAGGAGATACCCCAGGAACATTAACTCTTACACCAATACGTGGATAGGTAATTGAAGGCAGGAGATCCACCTGAATATTGAAGAGAAAAAATACCCCAATCACAACTACCGCCAAGGTCAGCATTAGAGTCCCAATATGACGACGAATCGCAACTGTGCTGATACTAAAATTAGAAGAAGAACTCATGATGGAGCCAAGAATAAAATTGAGTTTTGGTAGAGATAGATAATAAAGATAACTAGCTTATATAGGTTTGTATTTTGTCTCTAAATGATGAATCATCTGGATCTGTCTAATGGCGACTAACGAAGAGAAAAATAAGGATACAACTATACTTTAACCACTAAGACTCAGACAAAAAACTCAGGCGAACTTGCGCCCCATCTTGTAAATCATCGCTACTACGAACCACGAATCTTTCACCCAAATTTAAGCCATCAAGGATTTCTACTTGAGAATTAATGCGATCGCCTATTATTACTTCACGGGCTTTTACTATTGCTTGTTCACCTTCCCCCTGAAGAACAAAAATAGTCACTTGATTTTTGGCTTCAGGATTTTGAGAATCAAGATTAATGTCTGGGGTCTGGGCTGAATCTATTTTTATAGCGCTTTCAGGAATAAACAAAGCATCTTGATTTGGTTGGGCAAAGCTGACTCTAGCTAAAAGTCCCCGACCAATGCGATCGTCCAAATTAGGAATAGTTATTTCAATCGGAATTAAACGTGCTGTAGCATCAGCAACCAAGGAAATCTGCGTTACCTTCCCTGTAAAAGTTCGCCCTGATAAAGCATCTAGTGTTACTTGTGCGGGCTGTCCAACGCGAATCTTACTCAGCTCCAATTCAGAAATTTGTACTTGGACTTGAATCTGGCTAAAGTCCCCCAGCTGTAATACCTCATCTCCTACTTGAGCTAGGTCACCTGGTTCTGAGGTTTTGGCTAGTACCGAACCAGTTATGGGAGAAGTCAAAAAAGCAAATAACTCTTGTTGTTTTGCTTGAGCCACGATCGCTTTTTGGGCAATAACCCGTCGTTGAGCTGCTACTACAGCTGAAGAACGGTTAGATACTTGCTGCTGCGCAGATTCCAAAGCTTGTTGAGCATTAGCAACTGCATTCTGGGCTTGTTCTGCCGACTGTCTGGTAACAGCCCCTTCTTGAACTAATTGATTTGAACGAATCAGATCTGATTTTGCTTGCTGTAGGGTGATTTGAGCTTGTTTAACTTGGGTCAAGCTCTGATTAACATCTGCCTGAAGACTTGTAACTTCGGATCGCAGTGCTTCTAGTTCGGCCTCTGCTTCAAGGACACTGGCCTGATTCAGAGAGTTATCAATACGGGCTAAGATCTGTCCTTTTTCTACACGATCGCCAACATCTACGTTTAGCTCTAAAATTTGCCCTTCAATCCGCGATCGCAGCGAGACTTCTCGCACTGGAAAAGTTGTACCAATATACTGAGTATTCTGAGCTGAAGTACTTTGTCTAGCAATTGCCACTTCAACGGCGGGAGATCTTGATATCTGCTGAGCAGAACGAGCAGAATTACTCTGCGCCTCTTCAGAAAATATGGAGCTACATCCATTAGCAAACAAACAACAGCTCGCTAAAAAGAGCCAGCTATAAGATCGAGTAAACCGCCTAGTTAAACGATAGATAAATTTAATGCTAAAAGGTTCCAATGACATAACTGTTACCAAGTTAGGAAAAATCAAACGATGCAATTTACTTGGCCTCGTTAAATCAAGTGGTCAAATCCAATATTTGAACCAGTTACAGAAAATACTGTTGCTGTGTAATTACACAGTAATTCAATGCTTCTTCTAGCGATTATAGATGTTCCCCACAAGAGTTTGCTGAGGGGGATCAGTTTTACAATTTGAGCTTTGGCCGTTTCAAACCAATAGTGAAATCTTGTATCCAGCTGCGCGATCGCAATTACTTCACTCTGGGTCTAGTTTCAAGGCAACCTGGCACTCAGTATCGAGAGCCACGCAAGGAGAAAAACAAAATTCAAATCTTAATGACACAAGAATTGACGATGAGGATATCTCGCGATATCGCTTCACTATTCAGCTAGAAGGTACTCAAACTTTCAATAGTTTATTAGGTACGGAAATGCTGATACCGAGTTTGCTAGTTTTATTACTATGACCCAGAAAATAACTATGTCAAAAAAGAAATCGGATAAATAATTTGGAGAAGCTCTCTATGAGTAATGAGACTAAATTTTGGGACAAAATTGCTGATAAGTATTCCAAACAGCCCATTGCCGATCAAGCAGCTTACGAGAAAAAGCTCCAAGTTACTCAAGGCTACTTCACACCAAACATGGAAATACTAGAGTTTGGTTGTGGTACTGGCTCCACCGCAATTATTCACGCTCCTTACGTTAAACATATTCGAGCTATTGATATCTCCTCAGAAATGGTAAAAATTGCCCAAAGCAAAGCAGATGCTCAAAATATTAAAAATATTACCTTTGAACAACTAACTATTGAGGATTTACCAGTAGAGGATAGTGCTTATGATGCCGTTCTGGGACTGAGTATTTTGCATTTACTAGCAGATAAAGAAGCTGCGATCGCAAAAGTCTATCAAATGCTCAAGCCAGGGGGGATTTTTGTTAGCAGTACTGTCTGTTTGGGAGACGCTATGAGTTGGTTTAAACTGATTGCTCCGATTGGCAAAGCTTTGGGTTTCTTTCCTCTAGTCAAAGTATTCAAGGTTGAGGACTTGCTGACAAGTTTGACCGAAGCGGGTTTTGCGATGGATCATCAATGGCAACCAAGCAAAGATAAAGCAATATTTATTGTGGCGAAAAAACCCAATTAATGAATAAAAGCTATCACAGTCTTCTAGCTATAAACTTAGAAGCAATAATGTATGATTTTCCAGTAATAAAAACTGATAGATTTTTATTTTTATCAAGCCAACCTAGTTCATCATTCCATCTTTTTGAAGGTCTAGATAAATAAGAAGCTTTTATCCCACAATTATGTAACACTTCTTGATAACCAACTATTAACTTTTCTGCTCCTTCTGCCAATTTTCCGTAACCAAACTTTAGGGAATCCTCTAGGCTAACGCATTTATTAAAACAGCTATGAAAAGGAATCCAAGATCTAACCAATTCTCTATGTTTTGAATACAATTTTCCAATAATATAAGCTGCTTCAAAATTTTCATTAACTCGATTAAAAGTTAAAGATGATACTGGTTGCTGATAAGACCAAAGCAAAACATGATCGCTATGTAAATCAAAATAATCCCATTGCTCTCCCAGTCTAATTTTATGTTCTTGCACTTCATGGCAGGAAACTTGCCATAACTGCCTTGATTCACCCTCGATCCCAGAATATATGCTGTAGGTTAATTCAAGATTATATTCCTGCTTTTCTACATAGACTAAATTTGAGATTACGAACAAACTAGAGTACGAAGCATTTGGTAGCTTAAATTTAGTCTATGTAGAAA
>CAZSEZ010000106.1:0-13088 GCA_964606015.1 uncultured bacterium | reverse complement strand
AATAGCTCCCAATTTAGAGTCTTACTGACAAATCAATACATGATGATAAAGGAGTGAATATCATGACTACTTCCTACCAATACAATCGCCTCAACAAAGACGATGCAGTAGTCTTACTAATCGACCATCAAGCCGGCTTAATCTCTTTAGTACAAGACTATAGCCCTAATGAATTTAAAAATAATGTCCTGGCCTTGGCGGAGTCGGCTAAGTTTTTTAATTTACCCACAATTTTGACTACCAGTTTTGAAAAGGGTCCTAATGGTCCTTTAGTTCCTGAAATTAAAGATTTTCATCCCAATGCGCCCTATATCGCTCGTCCTGGTCAAATCAATGCTTGGGATAACGAGGATTTTGTAAAAGCAATTAAAGATACTGGACGCAAACAATTGATTATGGCTGGCGTAGTAACTGATGTCTGCGTGGCTTTTCCTGCTTTAAGTGCCATAGAAGAAGGCTTTGAGGTTTTTGTGGTGGCTGATGCGTCGGGAACTTTTAATAAAGACGTGCGGGATGCTGCTTTATTGAGAATGCAAAATGCGGGAGTGCAAATGATGAACTGGTTTAGCGTAGCTTGCGAATTACATCGCGACTGGCGCAACGATATTGAAGGTTTGGGAGCTTTACTGTCTAACTATATTCCTAACTATCGCAATTTAATGACTAGCTATTTTGCTACTCAGAAATAGATTCTTTGATTAGCCAACCAACTAAAGATTATTCACAACAATTAGAAATCCTATGCAACCTCAACTTAGTCTTACTGAAGCGATTAAAACTCGCCGTGCGGCTCGTGCTTTTCGTTCTACTCCTTTACCTGATGAAGTTTTAGAAGCGATTTTTGATTTAGCTTTACAGTCTCCTTCTGGATACAATCTACAGCCTTGGCGATTTATTGTGGTTAAAGAACCAGCCAATAAAGAGAAGTTAAAAGCTTGTGCTTTCGACCAACCTCAAGTTCTCCAAGCACCTGTAGTTCTAATCTGTTGTGGCGATCGCAGAATTGCCAATCCCGACTATATCGAGGAAATGATTCAGCTGGGAATTACGGCTGGAGGGGTTAATGAAAAATACGCTGAGTTTATGCGTGGGGCTATTCCTCAACTTTTTGAATATAAGCCTTCTTTTGATTCTTTAGAAGCCTGGACCAATCGCCATACTATGTTGGCGGTAGCTTATTTAACCATTGTGGCAAAAGCTTTTGGAGTGGATTCTTGCCCCATGGAAGGATTTGTGACAGAGCAAGTTAAAGAAGCATTTGATATTCCTGAAGAAGTAGATGTTTGTTGTCTATTGCCTTTGGGTTATGCCGACGAGCCAACGAAAAAATACGGTGGAAGGTTCGGTATGAATAGGGTTTGCTACGGCGAGAGTTTTGGCGAAGCTATTTAACTGACAAGATAACCAAAGACTGAATTTTTAAAATTTTTTCTGAGATTAAAAAACAATGAGCGATCGCAACAAATTTCTGAGACGAGATTTTTTCAAATGGGCATTAGCTACTGGACTTTCTACTTATTTATTGGATAAGACATCGTCCTGGGCACAAAATCCTCCCGATGCTGCTACTCATAAAGCAGATTTGATTTTACATAATGCCAAAATTGCGACTCAAGATGAAAAGCGTTCTTTTGCTGAAGCGATCGCCATTAAGGATAATCTTTTTCTAGCAGTGGGTACGGAAAAAGAAGTGATGGCTTACAAGGGAGATAGGACAAAACTTATAGATCTTAATCGTCGCACGGTAATTCCTGGGATTAATGACAGTCACACCCACTTAATCAGAGGCGGACTCAATTACAATATGGAGTTGCGTTGGGATGGTGTTCCCTCTCTCGCCGATGCCTTACAAATGTTGAGGGCGCAGGCTCGCAGAACTCCAGCACCACAATGGGTTAGGGTAATTGGCGGTTGGAATGAATTTCAATTCGCCGAGCGCAGAATGCCGACTGTGGCGGAGATTAACGCCGTCTCTCAAGACGTACCCGTTTTTATTCTTCATCTTTACGACCGCGCCTTATTAAATGGTGCAGCTTTAAGAGCTTTAGGAATTGATCGTAATACCCCTGCACCTCCTAATTCTGTAATCGAAAAAGACAGTAGAGGCAATCCGACAGGGATGTTAATCGCTCAACCCAATGCAACTATACTTTATGCTTCCATCGCCCAAGGACCCACATTAGGTTTAGAAGACCAAATTAATTCTACTCGTCACTATATGCGAGAAATGAATCGTTTGGGAATTACTAGCGTTATCGATGCGGGAGGAGGCGGACAAAATTATCCCGATGACTATCAAATCATAGATAAGCTTCACAAAGCGGGACAAATGACCGTTAGAGTCGCTTACAATCTATTCACCCAAAACCCTGGTAAAGAAAAAGCAGACTTTGAACGTTGGATAAGTATAGCCAGTCCAGGACAAGGAGACGACTTCTATCATCTTAATGGTGCGGGAGAAATGTTAGTTTTCTCTGCTGCGGATTTTGAAGACTTTACCGAACCTCGTCCCGATCTCCTCCCCAAGATGGAACAAGATTTAACGGAAGTTATTCGGCTTCTAGCAGCTAATAAATGGGCTTTTCGCCTCCATGCTACCTATGACGAATCAATTACCCGTTTTTTGAATGTATTTGAGAAAGTAAATCGAGAGATCCCCTTTGAAGGGATGCACTGGATTTTAGACCATGCAGAAACAATCAGCGATCGCAATATTGAAAGAGTCAAAGCTTTAGGCGGTGGCATTGCTATTCAACACCGCATGGCTTATCAAGGGGAATATTTTGCTCAACGCTATGGTTTTGCTGCTGCCAATAACACCCCTCCCATCAAAAAGATGCTGGCAATGGATGTACCCGTATCGGGCGGGACGGATGGTACGAGGGTCGCTAGTTACAATCCTTGGGTTGGCCTATATTGGCTAGTTTCGGGTAAAACTGTCGGTGGTACACCTATTTACTCTGAAGACAATCGCTTCGACCGCATGGAAGCTTTAAGGATGTACAGCACAAATGCAGCTTGGTTTTCCAATCGCGAAGGAACAAAAGGCTCGATTATTCCTGGACAGTTGGCAGATTTAGCAGTACTTTCAGAAGATTATTTTTCAGTTCCCGAAGAGAAAATCAAACATCTCGAATCTGTTCTAACCATTGTGGATGGTAAACCCGTATATGGCGCAGCAGAATTTAGCGATCTTGCTCCACCACCATTGCCAATAAGTCCTGATTGGTCGCCTGTTAAGTACTACGGTGGTTATCAAAATGGTTCGAAAATCATCTCAACTGCTTCAACTCCTCAAACATTGAGTACTCAACATCAACCCAGTTGGAATTTATCTTCTCTCAATATGGCAGGAAGTTTATCCCAATACTGGAATGGTTTAGCTTGTGCTTGTTGTTTTTAATTATCGAAGTAGTACATAACTTCCCCAAGGTTTTTTACCTTGTTACTTGTGATCGCTACTCCTTCATCCATAAGCAAGCTGATCTTTTTCGCGACACCTAATTGGTAGTTCCCAATTTCTCCATTGCTTTTAACTACTCTGTGACAAGGAATTACAAATAATTGTTTGTTTTTTGCCATAGCATTGCCCACTGCTCGATAAGCCTTAGTATTTAGAGCTTTGGCAATTTCTTTGTAGGTCGTTACTTTCCCTTGGGGAATTTGTTGCAACAAGTCATAGCACTTTTGATTAAAACTAGAATCAGGAGTTGTCATTACCAAACTCGACGCTACGCCTAAATTATAGATACTCAATTTTGAGTCGGTCCCATGAATACATCAAACGCAAACAATCAACAAGTTACTGCCGTCATCTCTCACTATATTCGTCCAGGTCGCGAGTCTGGTTATGAGGCTTGGCTAGAAGGGATTTCTGCCACCGCTAGACAATTTGAGGGACATCAAGGAGTAACGATTCTTCATCCTCAAGCAGGAGCTAACAAAGAGTATGTCATCATTCTACGCTTTGATAAATATCACAATCTCTGTCACTGGATGCGATCACCAGAGCGTGAACAGTGGATCGAAAGGGCTAAACCACTCACTGAAAAACCCGAAAACGTTCAAGTCTTAACAGGTCTGGAAGCGTTGGTTTCGTTGCCTAACACTACTTCTGCTACGCCACCAAAGTATAAAATCGCTTTTGTTACTTGGATTGGAGTTTTTCTTTGTGCTTCAATTTTGGGTCATTTTCTCGCACCCTACTTATCAGGACTGCCTTATTTATTGCGTCAGGCGATCATTACGGGATTGGTGGTTATTTTGTTGGCTTATGTAGTGATGCCAAGGTTAACTCGTTTATTTCATGGTTGGCTTCACAAGTGAATACTAATAAGTCGCTTTAGGTTTAACCAACCAAGCTAAGACTGACATAAAAACTAAACCCAAAACCCCAGCAATCGGATTGCCATCAATACCAGTTATCCAATCAGGAACGCGATCGCTGTAACTAATCAGACCACCAACATTCAAAATGTAATAACCCCAAACCAGACCCCCATGAATCCCAATAGCGGCAGTAAGCTGGTTATGAAATTTTCTTTTTGCCCAGACTAAAGTTATCCCTAGAAGCAATAAAGCAGGAAAAGTAATTGCTGTACGAGCTATCTCTGCAAGAGGTTTGAGAAAATGAGCTACGGCAAACAATAGAGTACTAATCTTAAGAGCATTATTCTGGCTGTAGTCCCGCTCTAATTCCCATAAAACCCAGCCACGAAATACCAACTCTTCTGCTAAAGCAATCCCTAAAGCACTAAGCAAACCCTCCAAGACAATACGCATCAAAAACGGATCTCCTGAAGAAATTTCCACCCAGCCCAAAAGAGCTTGAGTCAAAAACAAACCCCAGCAAAAACAAAAACCCAAAGCTAATCCCTTGAGTAAAGTCAGCCAACTTAAGCGATTGTTCGCTAGACCATAGTTCTCAAAAGGTCGTGACTCACCATACAGATACTTAGCCCACAACTTTTGTAAGCCGAGAAAGCAAATGAACAACCAGCCCATGGTTGCAATAGTGACTTGATTGGGGTCAGCAGCTAAAGCAGAACTCAAGATAATTGCTAAAGGCAACCAGATAACAGCTAGAGCTAATAAAAAGCAGAGAATCCGCCAGCCAGCAGGATAGGTTTGAAAATTTTTGAGCTGATTCATTATTGATTTATCAGTTCATCAAACGAACTAAAACTAAATAAATCAGACGGAATAAAGCCGTAATCGCAATTGCCCCTGCACCACACATAACAGCGATCGCAATAATCGTGCCAAAAAGCATTTCTCCTTGCAATAGGGGGATAAAAAAGATTAAGGCCGTGCTAATAGCAGCAATGATCGCAAAATCAATTTTCTCAATGATCCGCCGAGTTTGAGCATAAATCAGACCTGCCAAAGTTGCCCCAAAAATACCAATGCTAACCCCAGCAAGCGGAAATACATTGGTTAAGGCGATCGCGAGTAACCCCCCCTCAAAACCAATAAACGCAGAGCTACTCAATATTTCCCACAAAGCAAACTGGGGACGACTCGCTGGCACCGGAGAACGAGCTGCTTGAGGAGCCGCTGGAGGGACTGTTTGAGGTTTTACAGAAGCTAAAGGGGTCGATTGAGCCATAGCAGGATTTGGACTGGAATTAGGGATAGGGTTGGGTTGAGAATTAGCACTAGCACTCTTGCTAGAACTAACAAGAGGAGATAGCAAAGCTAAAACCTCAGTTGCAGACTGAATTCTTTTGGCGGGGCTACTTTGTAGCATCCGATCCAGAATTTGCATCAAGCGATCACTTACTGAAGCATAATTATGCCAAGTCCAACGACTATGAAAATTGTCATAAAGTTGCTCGGCAGGTTTGCCAGTAAGCAAACTAATACAGGTTACTGCCAAAGCATAAAGATCGGTAGCCGGATAAACTTGTTTTCCAGCAATTTGTTCTGGTGGCGCAAAACCCAGAGAATAAATCCCTGTCGAGTTGCCACTCCCAGAGCCATTAGCAATCTGCTTTACCGCTCCAAAATCAAGCAGATAAACTTTTCCATTGCGATCGCGCATTATATTTGAAGGCTTAATATCCCGATGGATGATTTGGCGTTGGTGAATAAACTCAAGTATGCCCAGCACCTCTGTCAATACTTCTCTAATCTCGGCTTCGCTAAACCGACCTTTTTGTTGCAACTCACTTTCCAAATCTGTGCCGTCAATATACTCTTGCACCAAATAAAAATACTGTTCTTGATTGCCTTGGGTACTATTGATGATCGGCGTAAAGTAGGCATAGAGATCGGGGATCTGCGGATGTTTGTTACCCAATTCTTCGAGGACTTCACCTTCTCTAGCAAATAAATCTTGTGCCAACATAAGCTCTGAAGGAGCAAGATTACCTACTGGCTTGAACTGCTTGACTACGCAGTAACGCAAGGTAGGACTGTAGCGATCGCGAGCTTTAAAAGCAGCCCCAAACCCTCCCTGACCGAGTAACTTCTCTGGGAGATAGCGATCCGCCAAAATCAAAGGCATACCACAATTGGTACAGAATTTTTGCGTAGCGGTTTTCAGATTATTGGGATCACTGAGTTCACTAAAAAAATTATCAGGTCGAGAACAGCTAGGACGAGTACAAAGAATCTCCATGAAAAGTCAGCGATATTGGCAAATCACTATTACAACACAAGTTAAATCCTAGTCACCAGATCTCGCAATCTAGAAACAAGGGCTAAGATAAGCCAACTAGTAAACATGTATCCAGAAAATCCTAACTTAAAATCCCGTTAGACATTATTAGTCTCTGAATTGCTAACTGGTTTATACAAAGAATTCAACGAGGCAAAATCCTGCTGATTTGAAAATTCAGGTAAAATTCCGCTACTAAAAGCTTCTGCTGCCTTAGAACAATAACGATTAGGATTAACAATTACCGATAAAGTTCGCTTAACTACCACACCATCAATCTTGGCCCGATGTAAAACTCCCATACCCAACTCTTTTTCGATCGCAGTTGTTGAGACAAAAGCAGCACCCAAGCCAGACTGAACAGCATTTTTAATCGCTTCAATCGAATTAAGTTCCATCTCAATTCTGAGTCGTTTGGGATCTATTTCATAACGAGTTAACACCTTATCAATTACTTTGCGGATAGTAGACTGAGAGTCCAAAGTAATAAAATTGAGCTTATAAAGGTCTTCTTTTTGGATAGTTTCTACCTTAGCCAAAGGATGAAAAGAAGGCAAAATCAAAGCTAATTCATCTTCTGCATAGGGCACAATTCTCAGAGTCTCTTGCAATTCACCAGGCACCTCTCCCCCAATAATTGCTAAATCCACTTGACCATTAGCGACTCCCCACGAAGTCCTTCTGGTGGAATGCACCTGCAATTGCACCGAAACATCAGGATACTTTTGGCGAAATAAACCAATCATGCGAGGAATTAGATAAGTCCCTGTAGTCTGTGACGCCCCAACAATCAAGGTTCCGCCCTGAAGGTTTTGTAAGTCCTCGATCGCCCGACAAGTCTCTTGACACAGAGCGATAATTTTTTCCCCATAACTCAACAGTAAGTAGCCAGCTTCTGTTAACTTTGCCCTTCTCCCACCGCGATCAAACAAGGGTACATTTAATTGCTTTTCTAAATTCTGTACTTGTAAACTCACCGCAGGTTGAGAGACATAGAGACTATCTGCTGCACGTTTGAAACTGCCTTCTGCTGCAATAGCTTTGAGAATACGGAGTTGATCCAGAGTAAAAGGGATATCAGACATGATGGCAATCTTATTCTTATGAGGTAAAGGAGCAGGAAATAAAGTTTTAAATAAGTATGGCTTATCAAATTTATTTACTTTGACAGTATCACGATTAGGGAGCGACTTTACCCTAAAAGACTGTTAGCAGTTAAGATAAATAACTGTTCTTATAAATGACTATTATCTATAGATGGCAACAATTAGCTGGATTACTCCAAGTCATTGGATTATGTTGGGTCTGATTGTCGGATTCGCGATCGCTCACAGTGGTTTGGCCGCCCTCAGACCTTGGGGAGAAACCAAAATCGGTGCCAGACTTTATCGCGTGTTATTTGCTTTAGTTAGCATTCCCTTTGCCACAGTTTTGATTATCTACTTTTTCAATCATCGCTACGATGGCCTCCAAATGTGGCAAGTACAAGATGTAGCAGGGATCAAACCCACGGTCTGGATTCTGTCGCTAATTTCTTTTATCTTTCTCTATCCAGCAACTTTTAATTTGCTAGAAATTGCAGCAATCCAAAAACCCGAAGTACACCTCTACGAAACAGGGATCATTAGAATCACTCGTCATCCTCAAGCTTGGGGTCAAATAATCTGGTGCATAGCTCATACTCTGTGGCTAGGGACTACTTTTACCTTGGTGACTTCTTTGGGCTTGATCGCTCATCACTTATTTGCAATTTGGCATGGCGATCGTAGATTAACCAATAAGTATGGTGATGCCTTTCTCAAGGTTAAAGCAAGAACCTCGATTATGCTGTTTGGTGCAGTCTTGGATGGCAGACAACAACTCAAGCTTGGAGAATTTTTGCGCCCAGCCTACGTGGGTGTTTTAGCCTTTGTGATGTTATTTTGGTGGGGACATCCCTGGTTGATGGTAGCGACATCCAGAGTGCAGTGGTAAATTATTTGCCTTAGTTTTCTAAATTAGCTAGCTAAAAGCTTTTTTCTCGATCCCAAATGGCTGTAGCATAGTTTTATAGCTTTAAAAGATTTTAAAAAAATAATTTAACAGTAGATGTTGCCAACCGTTAATGAACAAACCTTTCGCCAAGAGGTCTTGTTATCTTCCCAACCAGTAGTAGTTCACTTTTGGGCACCTTGGTGCGACTTGTGTCGTGCGATAGATCCAATGCTGGAACAACTGCAAAGTAAATTTGAGCAGCCAGTCAAGCTAGTCTCTATCAATGCTGATGACAACTTCAAGTTGGCCAATACATATCGCTTGCGGACTTTACCGACTTTACTCTTCTTTGAAGACGGAAACTTACAAAAGAGAGTTGATAATTTTCAAGGCAGAGACGGCATTTTTGTCAGTATTCGTAATCTGATTGAGCAAAGCATCAATAACTAACGAGAAAAGGCTCTCCCAGTCCTATCTTTATACGAGGAGCTAGTCAATAACTAGAACTAATCGATAGTTAGAGTAGCTAGCTTCTCAAGCAATGTTTGCGAAATGAAAGGCAAAATATCTTTGTTCTGAGCGTTGCTTTTGCCTTCCGTAAAGACTACAAGACTCAGAGAATTACCATCTGGAATCTCGACATAAGCTGCATCATGACGAGTTTGGGATGTCCAGCCCGCTTTTGACCAGATTTGAGCCCGATCTGGTAAACCTGACCCCAAAAATCCTGTCACCTGGTCTTCTTCTCCCGCGTATTTCGCTAAGTCTTCCGAATTGAGACTACGCTTTAGTAATTGCATCATTTCCTGCGATCGCTTACTCGATACAGCTACGCCACCAACAATACTGTGCATTAGTCGGGCTACAGCATTGGTTGTAAGCATGTTGCGATTTTCCCCTGACTTACCCTGAAAAGCTTTCTCTCTACCGTAGGGTCCTTCATTCCAAGGTTTCTGATTTACGTTGATATCCACCAACTCTTGCCAGCCCCAAGACTTGAAATAACGATTAACTAGATTTCTCTGCTTTTTCCAAGTTGCAAAGGGAGCAGGAGGCAACTCTGGGCCACTAGTAGTTCCTGTCAGAACATCGACAATCAAACTAGTAGCATCATTACTAGAGTCGATAATCATATCTGCGATCGCTCTTTGCAGCTCAGGACTATCTGCAACCATCTTTTGCTTGAGCCATTCGTGAACTGCCACTAGATAAAACAGCTTCACTACACTTGCAGGATAGATCTTTTCGTCTCCACGATAGCTGTAGCCAGCTACAGTATATTTCCAAAACTCTTGAGGCGAAAGCGCCCCACCAGTATTAACAATGATTGGTGGTTGATAGTAGATTATTGTTAGAGCAATCTCGTCCTCAGCTAGATCGGGAAACTGGGTCCACACTTCTTGTAAAAGAGAATCGACTAGTTCGCTCAAGGCAGCAGATTCAAGGAAAAAGGCCATGTTTTTCAGGAATTAGAGATCAGGATCAAAGATAAGAAATTAGAATTAACTAAGAATTAAACAGAAAAATTATCATATCCTAATTTGCCTAGTAAATATAAACAGTAACTATAAATCCATGAATAAAAATCAACTCTTAACCATCAATAACTTCGATCCAGAAACTCGCAAACGGGTTTTTCCCAAAATACCTTTACTGTCCACCGAACAGCTACCATTAAATGGGGTCAAATTTGAATATTTTCATTGTAGTGGTGATAACGATAAACCCGCTCATACTATAGAGCATCATCTTATCTGTATTTCGTATACAAAAGCAGAGACAGAGCGTAAGCTCGATGGAGTTTTCCAGAAAGAACAGCAAAATTTGGGTGCAGTGGGAATTGCTCCTGCCAAAGCAGAACATCGTATTATATGGCAAGAAAATATGAAGTTCGCGCTTTTCTCCATTCAACCCGAAACATTGGCTCAAATTGCACCTGAAAATATTAATCCCGATAAAATAGAATTGCTTCCAACCTTTGCCCATTCTCAAGATAACTTACTCAGTAGTATGGGGATAGCAATTAAGCAGCAGCTAGAAATGGATGCTGATGGTTGTGGTTTTTATCTAGAACATCTATTTAATGCCTTATCAGCTCATTTAGTCCAAAATTACTGTTCTATTACTCCTGTCTTTAAACAGTATGGCGACGGACTATCACCCTACAAACTCAAACTAGCTCTAGACTACATCAACGATAATCTGGATCGTCCTATCAAGCTTAACGATATCGCTAAATTCCTCGATATCAGTCAGTATTATTTCTGCCATATGTTCAAAGAATCTACGGGAGTTTCCCCCTATAGATACATCATTCAACAACGGGTAGCAAGAGCCCAGAACTTAATTAAAAATAGCCAATTATCTCTATCTGATATTGCCTACGAATGTGGTTTTAGTTCTCAATCGCAAATGACTCAACATTTTCGTAAATTAGTCGGTGTTACTCCAAGAGTTTATTTTCTTAAGATTCAATAACAAAGTTACTAACTAGCCAGGTTTGTTGATTGTTAGTGAGTAGCTTTCAAATCAGAAGCTATTTATAAAGTAAAAATTAGGCAGCTAATCGACATATCATGATTCTTACCATTGCAGAGTAAATGAAAGCTTCACCGACCTCTGACAATAAAACATAATCTAAGCTCAATCGTCAGATTTACTTTACAAACGTTCTCCTATTTATCAAGCAAGTTCTTTCTTTAGCCTTAAAACTGAGCTTTTGTATACGACTAAGGCGCAATAATTGGAGTACCGTTTAACGTAATAGTTTTCTCGCGATCGCAAAGTCCAAATTTAGCTTGCCAACGACTAGGAAAGTTAGGATCACGAAAATAGACTTCAAATCTGCCCCAATAGTAAGTAAGCTTGCCATCTGCCCCTTCGCGAAACGTGTCACATCGCAACGAAGCAGTCTCTTGTGTCCAATAGCCATGATAAAAGCCTCGGTCTTGATAAACTCCTGCTAAGCCATCAATAAAAATCGTTCCAATAACTTGATCTTCACTACCATAAGTCCAGATTGCAGTTTGATTGCGGTCTTCTTGATACGTTACATCGTATTCTTCTGTTGACCACTTTTCATCTGCGATCGCTACATGAGGCATCAAAATACCAGTTAGTAAGGCTACACTTGTCAGGATACTGTTTTTTAGGATGGACATTTTTTTCTCTATTCTGTCTAACCCTATATAATACAGAACTGACAGTCTATCTATCCAGCGATTTCGCACAGCAAACTTTGGCAAATAGTAACTTGCAAGAACCAACAACTACGGTAAATTCAGATATCAGCAAATCAGAAACAGCAAATTCTTCGTCTAAGCCAGAAAAAAGCTATTTTTGGGCAGTTTTTGGCTCTACTTTTATCACAATCTTCCTCGCTGAAATGGGTGATAAAACCCAACTAGTAACTTTGTTGATGAGTGCAGAGTCCCAGTCACCTTGGATTGTTTTCTTGGGAGCAGCGATCGCTTTAATCTCAACTAGTTTATTAGGTGTTTTAATCGGCTACTGGTTGGCAAAGAAACTCTCACCGAAAACCCTCGATCTAGCGGTGGCTATCTTATTGCTGTTTATTACTGGGTGGTTAATTAACGACGTGATTAGTTAGTGATTAGTCAATTGCACATTTTCGTCCAGTCCCTCTCATTGTAGAAAAAGACAGTCTATTACTAGATCGATCTTATGGGTTTTGAATTTGCAAAATCGTATGGATGAGCAGATAGGCGAAAATGTGGTACTTTAGTATTTCTATACTGTAGTATAACCGCTTCAATTTCTGAACCAACTTCTGGTATTTTTTCTTTTTCCGATGGCTCAAATAAAGTAGTATCAACAAGTCCAAGACTTTTAGGCTCTAGTATATTTACAAAATAGCCGAAACGGACGTGACTACGAACAATCCCTCTGATCCTTGTGCCTTTTGGAAAGCGTTTATTAAATTCGTCTATAGGGTTCATTCTTTTCTTAATATCTTAAACTACATCTTTAATTCTTATTATGAGTGATGAGTTAGAGCAAGCAAAAAGGATACCTTAAAATGAAAGTTTTATATTTAATCAAAGTTATTTAGCAGTAGAAAGCAAAAAAAGACTTTTAAAGTCGCCGAGAAAGCCAACACTAACAAAGTCTAAATTCATAACACATTTGTGTTTTAATCATATTTAAGTAAGCAGTTAATAAGGACATTTAAAGTACAGAATCAACTATTTTCTGATACTTCAAAGTAAAATAACCGAGAATAATGTCATCAATAATGAATTCTCTATAAATCTAAATTATTCTTCATAAAGAATATTCTTCATTATTAATAATTTTATTAATTCTAAATTACCATTACTACATCCGTAATGTATGGCATTACGTTTGTCATTATCACAATGAAATATATTTGCAGATGATTTAACCAACAATTTTACAATTGATGTTGAACCAATTGAACTACATGCGCATA
>CAZSEZ010000105.1:0-13151 GCA_964606015.1 uncultured bacterium | reverse complement strand
TTCCTATTTCTCCCCGCTAGAAATTTGCTTTAGTTTACTATTTTAATGGAGAAAAGTTTATGGCAGGCCTACAAAAGTTTCTTTCTACTGCACCAGTATTGATTATGGCTCTCTTGACCGTTACTGCTGGTATTTTAATCGAAGCTAATCGTTTTTACCCCGATCTACTATTCCATCCTTAATGCTTTGACGAAAGCAAAGGTTGGTTAAATTTGGTTTTTCTACTAATTTTGCTCGTAGATTTACCAGATACATATAAATAAAACTCGCGATTCTCAGAAGCTCTTTTTTGTATGTCGCGGGTTTTTATATTTTTACAGGGGTAAAAGACAAGATAAAAAATATAGATCAGTAAATTTTTAAGTTGTGATTTTGACAACAAGATAGTAGAGGGTTTTCACGGATTTCGCCTATTTCGATAAAAGTTATGGTGGTTAATTAGATATAACTCTTTTTTTAAGCAATAATTTAATCATCAATGACTATAGGTAATTTTATTGAAACTATCGGCACGACAGGCTTCGATAGCCTCACTGGAGCAAATTTTGAAATTATTTACGGAGCTGCCGATCGCGATTCTTTAGTATCTGGTTTAAGAGTCAATCCCGAACCCGTTTTTAATATTTTAGTAGGTGGTACTGGAAGCAATCTTTATAGTGTCCGTAATAATGCCACAGCAATCATTGCCGAAAATTCTGGTAGCGGTGGGAATGTTCTATTCACTAATATTATTTCTGCTGGAATCGATCCACTCAGTGATAGTTTTATTGCGATCAATATTGATGGTCGCCATCTTTATTTTGGAGATCGTAGTTCCAATCAATACGTACTCCTTTTAGACTGGCAAGTAGCTATTAACAGAATCGAAGAATTTCATTTTGCCAATGGCGTAATTAGTTACGAAGTTTTTGCCAATGACTATCAAAACTTGGCTGGGTATCAAGGAAATTTAGCCCTCAGTCAATTTAGTGAACAGTTTGGTTTTCCTCTAGCAGATTTGGGACTTAGCGATAATAGTCTTGAAGAAGTTATCGATACCATTACAGCTAGAGCAGCAGAGCTGGAACCACAAAGACGCAACCTAACAACTCTAATTCCTGAAGGCTCGGCAGTTGGGACTTTTAGAGAATTAATTGGTACTGACGATGGTGATAGCCTAGGCGGTTTTGATGGAGAAGTTATTTACGGACTCTCAGGCAATGACGATTTGAGTACCAATTACGGCCACTTACCCAGTGGAAGCTCTACTAGCTTTTTAATTGGAGGCACTGGCAGCGATCGCTATAGTGTTGCCGAAAACTCTACCGCCATTATCCTCGAAGCAGGAAATAGCGATAATGACTCATTTTTTGCTCCAGAAACCGCACTGGATTTAGGCAATCAGGGCAATACTTCCATAATTGCCGAGATAGATAATCGTCACCTATTCATTGCTGATACTGAATTTAACCAAAATACAATTCTGCTCGACTGGCAAGAACCAGCTAATCGGATCGAAACCTTTAACTTAGTTGAGGGAGCAATCTCTTACGAAGAGTTCGTTGATAATTTTCAACGCTCTGAAAATTATTTTGGTAATTTTTCTTGGATCGAAGCGACTAACGTTGGCTTAGTAAATTTTGAACGGTTGGGTATCGAACCCGAAGCCATTAGTGACAGCTTGGACTTATTATTAGAGCGATCGCAACTACCAACAGCAGAGTTAAACGCAACTACTGTACAAACTATAGATTTTTTCCGTTTTCGCAATACTACCTATCAAACAGGGAGTTATGTTTTTGTTGGTGAAGCAGAACGAGACGGTATTTTGGGTAATGCAGACTTTAGTAACTCCTTTGAACTGGAAGGTCGTAATCCTGACGAGACAATCAATCCCGCATTCACAGCTAGCTCAGAAGCACAATCAGGAATGTTACCTTTTTATCGCTTGGCCAGTGTGGCTAATCCTGGCACCTATTTATACGTAGGTAACGAGGAATATGGGGCAATCTTTGCTGAGAATTCCGACCAACGCGAACTTTGGATCAGAGAAGGCTTCGACTCCACAGGAGAGGATATCCCTGAATTTTATTTACCTGGAGTGGGTTCAAGCACAGGAACCCCTTTTAATCGTCTCCAAAATCGTGATAACGGCACGTTTTTATTTGCATCACCAGCAGAAACCACAGCGATTAACAACAATCCCAATCTCGCTAATACTTTTATTGATCAAGGTGTCGCTTTCCACTCACTGTAGTCAACCACTTTAATTAAGTTGTGCTTGTCGGATAAGTTACGAAGAGCTATCTATCGAAAATCTTTCTTAGCTCAATCCTAATCCAAAGCAAACACATCTTTCTCTCGGCCAAAAGCAAAACCTAGAGAGCGAGTTAAGCCCTGATTGGCACAAGTGATGTGTATCATAAATGCGATCGCAGCCAACACTGTTGCGATGTAAAAAACGCCCTGATAGCTAAGGTAGCTCTCTAGAAATCCGAGAATAGGCCCTGCCAGGGCAATTCCCACATCAAAACCCCCCAAGCACAACGCGTAAACCTTACCTCTTTCATTGCCATAAGAGCGATCGCTAATCAGAGCCAGAACTGTAGGAATCAAAATCCCTGCTCCTGTTCCTTCTGCAAAACCAGCCATTAACAAAGTCACTGAATCATCTGCTCTAGCCAAGAGAAACATCGAAACAATGTAGAAAAATAAACTGATCGTAATTAAAATTCCTCGACCATAGCGATCACTTACTCTACCCATCAAAATCCTGACAGAAAAGCTAGCAATGGCCACCACGGTGTAGAACAAACCCACATTAAATTCAATCCCTAACTCTCTGACATACAGAGGCAAAAAGGCTACCAGTGTCCCAAATACAAGCCCAATCATAAACAAAACAATACCTGGAACTATCAATGCAGAATTAGCGATTAACTCAGAAAAGCTACGCGATTCTTCCAAACTAGAATCCTGCTTTTGCTTACTCTTGCGGGAAACTTCTTGCATCTGAGAACTCAAGACCCAAGCACTCCAACCGCAAAAAGCAGAGACCCCAAACAACAAATCATAGCTAGTATTAGTTTGTAGATAACCACCAAGAGCAGGGCCGATTCCCATACCCAAGGGCACAGCCAAATTCATGTAGCCAATCATTTTGCCGCGATGCTCTTTGGGCGCGAAGTCTACCACCAAGGCACTATAACCAATGGTGAAAGCAGCAATACTGATACCGTGAAACGCCCGCATTCCTGCCAAGCCAGCAATTGACTCGATAAACATGTAACCAAGAGGCGCAGTCCCCGCCACCATGGAGCCAACCAAAATCACTAACTTACGACTACGACGATCAGCAACTTGCCCCAACCAAGTACGAGAAGCGAGTAGGCCAATAGCAAAACAACCCATCACTAAACCAACTTGTTGAGTTGTACCTCCCACATCCTGAATATAAGCAGGTAAAGTAGGCAGCAAAATAGTAATACTGACCCAAAACAATAATCCAGCAGCAAACAGATAAGCAAAATTTCGTTTAACAGTTGGCTCTAGATGTAGCGTTCCATTCACAAAGGAATCCTCTAGCGATAGATAAGACGGTATATGGCTATCTTAACTTTTCTTAATATTATGCGACGTCATACAATGGATAGTTATTAGATAGTAGACATTTGGCAAAATGAATGAAATAGATAAACTGCTCCAAGAGGTTACAGCAGAGTACCAAGAACAGTCAGAAACTCCACAGACTGAGCCACCCCAAAAACCCCCGATAAAATCTATTCCAGCAAAACCAATTAACCCCATCAATATTGCAGTTTCGCCAAGCAAGAATAAGGGGATAGACGATCTAGTTGCCGACCTTAAACAAACGTATCAAGAACAGGATCAACAACAGGAAATTGCCAAACAACAAGAAATCAAACGCCAACAGCAAAAGCGTCAAGCTACTTTAGAAAAGTCTGCTAAAGCATGGCTTAAAAAACTCGATCCCCACTCTGATGAGGGTTTATGGTTTACTGAATTTGCCTATGCCTATGACTCTCAGCTAGCAGCAGCGATCGACTATCTAAGCGCAATGCAAGAAACCAAACAAAAGCCTTAATTTGCGATCCCCTACTTGAGAAAACCCGATATAATTATCTCTGTTAAACAACTCAGCAAGCCCTAACTATCTATGCCTCCACGTTGGCCGCGCGAACCAGACCGCAAAGATCCTGAATATCGCCGTCTCGAAGACTTGATCAACTTTGCCGTTCATGTCGCTTTTTTCAGTGCGGTGAACTCTGGACTTTGGTTTGTCGATACTATCAAAGAAGCCCACTGGTCATGGCGTTTGTGGGTTACAGGAACTTGGTTTGCTCTTTTAGTATTCCACTTCATTTATATCAAAGCGATCGCAGATTATTCTCCTACAGAAACTAATGGCTAGTACCGCAGACATCGAAGCTTTAGCAGCCGAAATCGGCGAAAACATTTATCTTGATATTGCCAAGTGGCATTTATATTTAGCGGAGGCGAAGTTACACATTCCTCTGGCAGAAAAGCTTTATCCCCTAATTGAAGATGATGAAGTTAGCGAAGATACTGTGGGTAAAGTTTTAGCTGGCATAAGTATCAAGATCGGTGGAGGCAAAAAGTCTTTACCGATGACTGATTTTTTACCTATGCAATGTCAGGTTAATTTGATGGATTTATTGGAAGAGTTTCAAAGTAACCGTTAATACTTGAATTAAAAACTATCATTTGTTGTTGAAGATGAGCTACAAACTAAGATGCTCATCTTTTTTTTATCACTTTAGTACGAATTATTACTGTTGTTATTTTTAGAAATCTAAATCAGACTTAGTTAATCATAACTACTTGGATTTAGTATTTAATGTCTCCACAAGATAAAAGCCATTTAGATGTATTTACTACCTATTTACTGATTCCGCTAATATCTGGATTTCTCTGGTTATTTTGGGCTAATTTATTTGTTTTAATAACTCCCAATCTAGATTTACCATTGGTTGATGTAGAGTTAAGTCGCCAGATAGAGATGATTGTTTTCTGTCCTACTGCAATTACTTTGGGGATTAGTGCGATCATACCAGCTAGATCTGTTTCTAATCCTAGACTAGAAAACTTTGTTATCTGGTTCACTCTATCTATATTTCTAGCCTTAGACCCTTTAATTGAAATTATCAAAGAACTATCCAAAGACAAAGATATATTTTTGATCTTAGACAAACGTCCAGATATTACAAGTAGTTTATCCTCTGCAATTGCAGTTAGTATTTTGCTTATCGGTATTGCAGTAATTAAAAAGATCAAAATCAACAAAAAATAGAGATATTTTAATTGTCAGGAAATTGACGTTACATATTTAATCGCTTAAAGCCAACTACTATGAAAAAACATGAGAAAGCCTTTAGCATTTGTTTTTATCTTTTCTTGATAATCTGTTCTCTGTATTTTTTTTGGTTTAGCTTACTTGCTTTACTAACGCCACCAGATATATTCCCACTCTGGATTACAACAGATAGATTACCTCATATTCTCAATCTCATTGTTCAATCTAGTTTTATATTTATGCTTGGTAAAGCAGTAACGTCTGGTGCTACTGGCTTCAATGGAAAATTAGTAGACTTTATTTTAGGATTATCTTTCCTTGTATATATAATTTTTTATCCTATCATTGAAATCGCCCAAGAATTACTTAATGGCAAACAGATACTTACAATTTTGAGTGAAAACGAGGAGATTATAGTTAGTCTTTCCCTAGTATTAATGACTCTTGTTATATTGGTTATTGTTGTAATAGGAAAACAAATTAGTAAACTCAATAAAGGCTAACTGTACAACAAATACTAGAAACATCTCAAATAGTTTCAAAACTTTCTTCTAAGACTAATAGTGACAGTGAAATTGCACGATCATAATCCAATCATCTTGCACTTAATTGAAGTCAAAGGTGTTTCCTAGTTAACTCTCCACAGCCATAAACAAACATCAATGCTAAATTCTTTGAGAACAACCAACTAAAAACCTCAATGGCAAATCGCTCCTATCTCTACTCCCATCATCCAGAAGCCAACAAAAAATACCGAGACTTAGCAGAACACAACTACAGCATTCCTTTGATCCATCTAATTCTTGTGGGTATCGAACCAGAAGTCTGTAACTCGGCACTTTGGGAAATAGATCAAGCGATCGCAATCAGAGGTAAAGCCACCCCAGCCAGAGAACTATTATTCTCCTTTTTAGAATGGTTAAAACCACAGCTAAACGACGACTTTAGCGAACAAGTAAATCAAGCAAAAACCCTCTTGCTCAAAGAAGACCGCCAAGGAACCTACTATCATCTAGAGCCTGCTGAAGTCTATGAGTTGATGGGACTTTCCGTAGAGGAGATGAATCTCCAAGCTCTTGAAGATGCAGAGGAAGCAGCTCTGATTTGCCAGGTGATCAAAGACCTACTTGCAATCGAGGGTTCAACCTTAGCCAATACAGATAACGAACTGCTCAAAAGAATTCCCGATAATTGGCAGGCCGAGCTAGGACTGTATTTTTCTGAGGTTCTTTATTATCACTTTAGATTAGATGATTGATTTAATCTTAGCGATCGCACTAATTCCCTAAACACTTGTCTAACTTGGCAAACAGCCCCTTCAAACCCCAGATCGCATGACCATACCACCAACTAATTGCGGGTAAATGACCTTCAGGAGCAGCTAAAGAATAGTCTAGACGCTTGCTCAAAAGCCAACGCTGATTCTTGTACCAACCTACCTCAGAACCAAAAGCCCGATAATTTTGATTTGGCAAATTTTGCCAGATCTCTAACTGAACCTTAAAACCAAACTTTGCCTCAGAGTACTTAGACCATAAGCGATCTATGCTTAAAAGATCACCACCAGAAATTTTTGTCAGATCATCAGTCTCTAGCCAATTTTGCTGTTCTTGAGAGGCAGCCTGAAGTAAAAGTTTTGCGGTTTCTTGGTTGGCTTGCTGCCACTGCTGTTGCTTAAGATATACTTCCAACTGAGTTAAATCAATTTTACTTTTAGGTAATTCAATTACTGGCTTTGT
The DNA here is from genome assembly GCA_964606015.1 of uncultured bacterium. Taxonomy (GTDB): domain Bacteria; phylum Cyanobacteriota; class Cyanobacteriia; order Cyanobacteriales; family Xenococcaceae; genus Hyella. The sequence goes on along the minus strand of CAZSEZ010000105.1, from coordinate 6,098 downwards.
TAGTATGCCAACTCTAGTCTCCAGATCTTTGATCACAGCACGTGCCGACTGATAACGCAGAGAAATTGCCCTAGCAATCATTTGGTTGAGAATTTGAGTTAGTTCTGGACTAATAGACTGCGTTAAATAATCTTGCCAAACCCAGGCATCTTGAAAATCGCTGTACAACTCAAAAGGAGAAATCCCAGTCAGTAGATACAAACAAGTCACCCCCAGGCTATAAAGATCACTGCTATAAGTTGCTTTGCCTCGGAGCTGTTCTGGAGCAACGTATTCAGCTGAACCGATTACTGTTCCTGTTTGCCTTAACAGTTGTGACTGCAAGATCTTGGCTGCCCCAAAATCGACTAGAAATATCTGACCTTCGCGATCGCGTAAAATATTCTCTGGCTTGACATCACGATGAATGATTTTACCTTGATGAATAGTCGCCAACACAGGTAAAAGTTGACGGAGAACTTCCAAGATTTTTGCTTCCGTGAAAATCCCTTGCTCATTAATTATCTGAGATAAGTTTTGGCCATCGATCCACTCTTGAACCAGATAGTGATTTCCTTCTTCCTCAAAAGAATCATACAGAGTAGGAATTTGCGCGTGTTGATTAAGATTTTCTAGACTATGAATTTCTAAATCAAATAATTTCCTCGCCTTTTGCCAACTGTCTGAATCTTGAGTTTGCGGAAAAAATTGTTTAATAGCACAGAATCTTTTCTGAGGATGCTGATCATCGATAGCCAAAAAAGTCCGTCCCATCCCTCCTTGACCAATAATTTTGACAATTCGGTACTTTTTTTGGAGTACTAGCGAGTTGCCACAACTCAAACAAAAGCAATCATTATTACTATTTTGGGGCTGACTACAACTAGGAATAGGGCAATAACTCATGAGATCTGGTTGGGGGACTCATAAAATTGTGATAATCCTATTATTCCCAGAACTCAAGTCAACAATAAAAACAGCATTCTTATACTAGTTGAATATAGAATTCAGCTTCTGTTGATCTTGCTTTAGCTGTTCAATGGTTTCTTTAGCTTGATAGTTGGCATGCTTTATTTCCTGAAGCTTTTGATCTGCTTGTCGGACAATAGCCTCAACTTGTTCCTGATAATGTTGACCGAGATTATCTAATGCGATCGCAATCTCTTGACTTGCTTTTTCACTAAGAGATCTTACTAAGAGCTGATATTTACTATCGACAACTCTTTTCAATTCTTTAGTTTGTTGACGAAGACGAATCTTTTTAGTGTCCTGTCCGGTTATCAAATTGATTATCTGTACCAACAACAAAATAAAACCAAATAAGCGCTGTGTAACTAGATAAATAATACTACCAATAAATGATGCTACTAGTAGACGAAACCAAGTACTGTGAGTGTAGTTATAATCAAAAACAATTCTACTATTTTCTCTGAGAGCAGCAAGCTCAATTTGCTCTTCGATTACGAACTTAGGTTTAATAGAAGACTGCTCAAGTTCGACTAATACTAAATCATCAAAATCTACCAGATAAGTTTTCAGATCTTGCTTTAGTTGGTCAATACCACCTTGATTATATTGATAATAAATATTGTGCCACTCATTACTTAGCCAATCATTTAGAGATTTCTCGCAGAGTTCCAAGACATAGATATGGATAGCTTGACTATAAGTATCCTGCTTCATAACCAAGTTCAAATAGATATCATCTGACTCTCGCTGCATGGTAACAGTTGCTTGCCTAATCGAGTTCTGTACTTGATAAAGCAAACTGCTAGATAAGAAAGGATTAATATGTCTAATCTTTTGCTGATTACTAGCTTGTTTACAGACTCTCAGACAATTCTGAATTTGACGATTAGAACGATGTGGAACTTGGTTGATTAGCTTTTGAAATTGCTCAGGATTGTGCCCTTTTAATTTTTGTTCTTTTCTTGCAACTATTTCTTGCCAAAGGGCTTTTCTTTCTGATTCCAGAAACTGATTAAATAGTCTCCGTATCTTATGTCGACTCTGCACTTCATCTATTTCCTCAGAAGCGAGGGAATCTAAGCTTTCTAGCAAACTCTTGTATTTAGGATAAGAGGTTAATCTTTGCTCCACATAATTCTGAATTTGAGCCCACTTTTTACGACTGTTCGCTTTCTCGGATCCCATTACCTACCCTGTACTTAGACTATATGAACCAGATCTCAATGCCTTATCCACCACTAACAGGAGGAATCAGAACTATTTCATCCCCATCACTAAGTAGAGTATTCCCTTCAACAAACTGTAAATTAACCCCAAAGCGAGTTACATCACGCCATTGTTCCAACTGAGGTTTCTCTTGCAAAATTTTTTCCAATAAATCCTCTACTTTAGTAGTCCTAGGCAAAGTTAACTGGAGTTCTGGTTGATTATAGGCCTCTTGATAAGCTGCAAATAATTTAACTGTCACTTCAATATCCATAAATTCTGGTACAAACTCAGTTCATCATTATTAATTTATCGTGAGTTTGTTATTCCAGGTTATTTAGACTGCTGCCTTCCGAATGACTAGTGATATTTTTAGATAGTTTTACCCAAACAGTACGTAAATTCACTGCTTACATTTGTCCAGTCTCTGAGTTATTTATTAGTAGTTACCGCAACTTCCCATCACGATAATAATTTATGTTGAAAAGTATCTTAAAATCTTCTTATCAGAACAAGAATAGGAACATTTTGACCAACGAACTAACTCAGGAGCGAACTTTCAAGCTCGTAAACCTATTGGGTTATGTCCTCCTTGCATTTATGGCAATTGATTATGTTGCTATTTTATTTCCACCACAGTTACTCAATCCCAATTGGGAGTTGAATACCATCGGCAAAATCATTGAAACTGTTTTTGTCACTTTACTAGGCTTTATGCTGGTTTTCTTTCGTCCCGAAAAGCAGTCTATTCAACAAGGCGAGTTAAGGATTCTTACTTGTCTATCTTGGTTAACACTTGTTTTAGGAATAATCTGCTTCCTATTTGCCCCCTTATTAGTTAGCAACTCTTTACGTATTAATAGTACTAACAGAAATAACCTCAGTCTTCAGTTAACTAACCAAAGAGACAGAGTCGAGCAAGTAGAACTTCGGCTAGACGGGCTAAATGATACTCAGTTAGAAAATCTCTGGCGCAGAAATAATGGAGGTTCCGCTACTAATCCTAGTATCTCTACAACCGAAAAAAAAGAACAGTTAACTGCTCGACTAAACTCCTCCGAGCAAACAAATCGCCAACAATTACAACAAAGATTAAGAAGTAATCAACGTTCGTTATTTAAAATGACTTTCAAATGGTTACTAGGGACTATAATCGCAGGCATCACCTTCATCAGCTTATGGAGATATACCGATTGGGCCAGAGCTTTTCTCAAAGAAACCAAACAAAGATCCTAGAGATTGATCCAATAGCAATTGATTAGCGATCGCTCTTAAAATATATGAATCCTCCATGCGATCGCTTTAATTAGTCTTTTCACAACAAAACTAGTAAATCTAGACTTTTACTCCTGTGGTGATTTGCGAGATCCAACCTACTGCTTCAGTCGCTACACTCTGGAAGCCAGCACTTAGTAACCAATCATCTACATTTCCCGCTGCATAAGCCTTGGAATAGGGTTCGCGAAATAACTTAATTAACCAATCACTACGACGCAATCTGGTTTGGTTACCATCCAAGATAATTATTTGTCCTTGGGGCTTAAGAATTCTCCAACATTCTTGCAATATTTGTTGGGAAATCTCCATAGGGGTTTCATGAAACAGAAAAGCTATCGAAATCAGGTCAAATTCGTCAGGCTGAAAATTAGTAGCTTCGGCTAATCCCTGTTGTAGTGAGATCGCGAGATTATTTTTTTTAGCTTTGTATTCAGTCATTGCCAACATATAAGAAGAAATATCAAACCCAATTACTTCAGCTTTAGGAAAAGCTTGCTTGAGCATGATCGTCGAGCTACCAGTGCCACAACCAAGATCGAGGATTTTTTGCGGTTTAGTTTTTACTTTAGCGATCGCTTTTTGTCTTAGCTTAATTTCATTAGGGGGGGCAGCAAAGCGCGTCACCGTGTCGTAAGTTACTGGTGCAATGGGAGTTAGATAACCACCTGAAATGCCGTGAAAATCTTTTTGATAATATTCGGGATAAGTAAAGTCTTCTGAAATAAAGCGATTTTGATAAGCTTCCCAATCGAGATTATCGTAAAGTCTGAGGTTTTCTTGCCCGATAAATAAACCAACAAGCGATCGCGATAGAGCAAATAAAATAGGATTATCTTCTAGAGCCATTTATAAAAGATTATGAAACAAGCAATTTTCTCTTTAATTAAAATAGCATCTACACTTTTGATTACTGCTGCTTTCGGTTTGGAGCTTTGGTATGGCAGCACTTTGGTAAGTAATCTTATTTTTCCTGAAGGGCTTTATCCTGTTTTCTGGTTGGGAAGTTTAGCAATAGTTGCCCATTTTATTGAAGGGGTTATTGCTGCTGTTAAAGTTAAACGCGATCGGCAGGATTTTATTAGTTATGGGGTCTATACTTTTTTCGTGGGATTTGTTGGATTTTTAGAGTTAAAGGAGTCTAAATAGATTTTATTGTGGGTAATTGATCAGAAATTTGATTCATCTCCAAAACATGAACGTCATAGCTCAAGCTTACGAGACAAATTGGCATTGAGAATCCAGAAATTTTGATTGGTTAAGATGATATTTAGAGTATTAGCCAGATCTTGTTTGGCTTTTTCTGCTAGTCTTTTGGCTATTTCACCCTCTGTTAGTTGGCTTAATGTACTTGTCAACAAAGTTTCCTGGAGACTAATAAAAGCTTTTTGTTTCATGTCACGTAAACGACTGTTAGTCAAAATTCCTGCAATTTTATATGTATCAATCACTGTAAGCTTGTCATCTCCATCAATATCGATAGGAAGAGCAATGTGGTACATGAAGAAAAACAAGAATAAGTTAGCTAACCATTCTTTAGGACAATCAAATTCTTTGACAATTTCTTGATCTGCGATTGAGACTGTAACACTGATACTAAAAGTTAAATCGGTCGCCCCAACGATACAAATCTCTGGGGAAATAACTTCCCCTGTTGCACGATCTTTACTCCTGGCTTCCAAAAAATTAAAAGTTCCAGCAAAACATTGACCCAACACGACCAAAGCGTACTTGAGATTTGTGTTACTTTTGATTATCTCTAGTAGTTTGTAAGGACTAATGTTACTAGAAGCTGCAATTCCGTACTCGCAACCATGACCTGTAACGACTATTGCCAAGTTAGAACAATCTATTGCTGTAATCCTACTTCGTATTTTGTCTGTAGTCTCAACAGTCACTTCTTCTGGAAAAGGATAAAAGTCTGAGAGGTTTATATTTCCAGGATTGTCTACAAATAAAAATATGTTTTCTAAGGATACTCCCCTGTAGAGAAGACATTGAATACCAAATGCAATGTCGTCTAGAAATCTTTCTTCATCCGAACCACTAACAAAAAACCAAGTAGTTTCTGAATCAATTAATTTCAATTTAATCCAAAATTAGATACAACTAAAGAAGATGGAACATCTTCAATCGCCATTTTAGCCTTGATCTCACAATTTTCAGCCCGAATGTCTAGAGGTTGACCATGATAATCCAATACGAAAAACTCTCTAGCTCCTGTTCTCAATAAGTAAGTAACTTCTTCAGCTTCCTCAGAAGATGCCTTATACAAAGTATATTTGCCCAAAGAGATTAGTCTGAGTACATCGTCTGACAGCTTATTCAGTTTTTCTTTAGACACTGATAATGTACTCATCATGGTTACGCCCTCCACATAGAACATGAGAAAAACAATTTTCCCTTAACTCAATGTATAGATTTAAAAGTCAACTATATTTGTCACAATTCTATCCTGTTTTCAGATAACATTAACTTTTGCGATCGCTATAATTACAATCATCAACAAACCCTGAAAAACTTGTAGTCAACATCCTCAAAACCTAGATACATTAGGGGAAGAGATCTATACACAACTAATGAGACAATAGATATCCCGATATAAAAATTTATATAGAGGAGAACTACTAAATGCTAGAAGCCTCTCGTAAACATGCAGCAGCTAGGGA
>CAZSEZ010000104.1:0-13330 GCA_964606015.1 uncultured bacterium | reverse complement strand
TAGCTGTTTAAGATATCCTTGCTCCACCGCCAAACGATGGAACCTCACTTTTACATCTTTTCTATCCTGTAACTTACGAATACTATCGATTTGCGCCTGAGTAAGTAAGCCGGATTCCTTAAAATAGAAGACAAGAGGCTGCTTTTTCTTTTCTGATACAAGAAAAGGCCATTGCTCAACAAAAAAATCTGCCGTTCTCTGTTCTATCCAATTATGTAGAGCAAAAATCTCACCGATCTTCATTCCGTAGTCATCCTGCTCTCGCAAGGCCATTTCAATTTGACTTGCCGAAATCAAACCTGCCTCCATCAACAACTCTCCTAGAGGCTTCCTCGAAAAAGTAGTTGGATTTTGCTTGTTTACAGGTTGAAGATCGCTCATATTAAATGACCAAAAATGACTACCGTTAATATAGTATTACCAAAGACTTCAGTAATACATATAACATTCTGCCACAAATGTTACTGAGTGTCAGTACGCTAAACTACTGATATTAGTACTCATATAAACCAGTCAAATGTGAACTTTTATTAAGAGTGATTCGTTAGCACTTGCAGGAAAATCTGCTTTATCTAAAAATCAGGCATCAATTTCTTAGCTCTGTTCAATAAAGTCCATTACTTGTAGATAGGCAGGATCCTCTGGTTGAATTTCCCTATCTTCAGTTTCGTATTCGCTGTTGATCGCCTTTCTGGCATTGTTGGCAATTACCGCATTCGCAATCAAATTTAAAGACTCAGATCGCTCCAAACCATTGAGAGCTTCGATATACTTCCTACTCTGGGTGGGTCGAACAGATTCTTGACAATAATTAGAAAGTTCTCGACTCTCTGTCATCACTTCAAAAGCACAGTATTTCTCCTCATCCTCGCCAAAAATACTTCTATAAAGCAAGTTAACCATAGAGGTATCGTGATGGGGAATTGAGTATTGCTCCTCGATTTGGCGCCAGTATCTAAGAGCTTTGAGACCTTCTAATGCACCTTTATTAAGGCTGGCAGTTTCACACCATTTTTCAAACTCATCGATGTTATTAGGACAGCGACCCTGCTCCTTCATTCCTTTAGCAAGTATTCTGCCTGCTTGAAAGTTACGGGTTGGTTTACCCCTAACAGGCAGCATCATACTACCTCGAACATCTGCCACCATTGCCGTTAGTTGAGAAAAAGTATGATCTCTAACTCGCTCAGCATATGCTCCCTTATTGAGAGTTGCTTCAATTCGAGGTACAGCATAACCCAGTTCAGTGAGGTCTATAGTCTGCTCACTATAAAGCTTTTGACGGTCTTTACGATGCATCGATACCGTTGCTGCCTGGTCAAGACACTGATTAAGTAACAAGGTTAGAACCGTAGGCAAAATACCAGAATTTTGCTGATGATATTCATAGGCAAAGCCTGCCAGAATTGAAGCCATATTCTTCGCAGCTTTAATATACTGACCCTCTACATTATGAATTCCTGGGGAAACTTGGATATTAGGCGATAACTTATTAAGTAACTGTGCACCAATGAGAGCATCGAGAGCATTTGGATGACAGAAATTAGCGGTAAAACTATCTAGAGGATCTCGCAAAGCTCCGTGACGGTGAAAGCCAGAGAAAAAGGCAAGATTAGGATATTTGCCGCACAAAACGTAAGAGCTATTGGTAGCAGCATCGTGACCAAAAGAACCTGCTAAACAAGCCAGGACAACATTAGGACGTTTGAGCTTACGACGTAGCCAACATGCTTCTTTAAGATCTTGCTCAATGTATTTACTATTCGCACTCAAAAGCACTAATTCACAATGTTCTATTAAATAAGCCAAGTTATTAGGAACAGCAGAATCATCTTTATCTTTATGAACCGACATCCGACGCATTTTACTAACATGGCGCGGATCCATACCTGCTATTTCTGCTTCGGTAAATGCGCCAAAAAGTTTTCTGCTCGGTCTAGTTGCTAAGAGCAGTGACTTCTCACTCTTCTGCATAGCAGAGTTATAAGCCAAGGATGCAGGATATAGACCAATGCTATAAAAACCAACTTTGCCTCGATCCAACTGATCGATACGCCGTTTGATCGCATCTTGGTCTAAAGAATCATCAAAGAAACTGTTTTGCATCCCTGTATCTCCAATTATTATGGGAGTGTGGAGTAACCTAAGTACTTTATCCATTTATCGTGTGTATCTACTATTATGTCAGATTGTTTGAACAGCCCACCTACCTAGATTGTTGACAATTAAGAGCTTCGAGATTATTAAGTGCTAGCTAGCGGAGTCTAGTTGAGCTGTCTTAAACATGGTGTAGGATGACACCTCATTTTTTAAATTTCTTTTTTTATTGAATCAATGACGAATCAATCTGATTCTAGTTCCCCAGATTACAACCTATCAAAATCACTTGTCAGTAACGACAGTAACAACGGTATATCAGGCAAAGATGCCGAACTTGTGACCAATCGTAAGGGAATTGCTCCTTTGGTAGATCGGTCTGGGGATATAAAAACCCCAAACAAGTTAAACAACAATCAATACATTTCTCGAGATACTAATTCCAAGATTCGAATCAGTCAGTCCCAAGCAATTGGGTTCGGATTAATTTCTATCTTGCTTGGATTATGGTTTGATCTAGCCTGGTTAGGAATTTTGGGATCAACATTGAGTCTGCTATTTTCCTTGGGAGTAGTTTTTGGCTCAATTCGCGGCTGGATTGTCAAGTTTCTCACCCCTCAAGAACGGCGGAACATTCTGGCATTCCTGGGTTTTATCATTGCGATCGCAACCTTGCTCAAATACATCGGTTTATACAGCGCAGTTAGTACCTGGCTAACCCAGTTTAAGTATGATGAATTTGGTTCTTGGGCCGATTGGATCGGGGCTTTAGGTCAGATTTCAATCGCGATTTTGGCAGTCTATGTTGCCTGGGCACAGTATGTAATTTCCAGAGATCTCACCATTCAGCAAAATCGCATTACTCAGCAACAAACTATTGATGCCTATTTTCAAGGGATCAGCGACCTCACTCTCAATGAAGAAGGTTTACTCGAAGACTGGCCTCAAGAAAGAGCGATCGCTGAAGGACGTACCGCAGCAATTTTATCTAGTGTTGACCCCATTGGAAAATCAAAAATTATCCGTTTTTTATCCCAATCACGTCTGTTGACTCCTTTAAAGCGAGATACACGACTAGGTAGAGCAATCCTTGATGGTTCTGGCGGTTATGCAGAAGACCGTAATCACGGAACTAGAGTAATTGATCTAGGAGTGATACTCGCAGGGACAAATCTTGCCGATCAAGATCTACGTTGGACGGATCTCACTGATGCCAATTTGGTCAGGACAAATCTTAAAAATAGCGATTTAGTCAAAGCCAATTTAGCCCGTGCCGTACTTTACGAAGCTAACCTGACCGATGCCGACATCAAAGGAACCAAACTCTTTTACGGTTCGGCACAAACAGCAACTCCCCGTACTCGAACAGGTCAACCAAACTATGAGACAGGAGAAAATACAGGAGCTGTTGTTGAGCGGGCTAACCTTTCAGGAATCAAAAGAGTCAACGAAGAACAACGTTACTATCTTTGTGCTTGGTGTGGTGAAAAAGGACGCAGTAAAGTTCCTGGCGGTTGCGAAGGAATTCCCAATAAATTGGGGAGATGATCAAGATTATTGGTTACTAGTTGGTAGTTAGTGAAGATAAACGCGATCGCTATACTTCATCTCACATCCAATGAACAATTAACTATCAACAAATCCCCCTAACGTAAGATCAAACGAATTGGTTTGGCTAATTTTCTCGGTAGCCAGAGCAACTTTTTAGCTAAATTTCTCGCGTTCCAGAAAGCTTTACCCAAAACCTTACTCATCAAAAGAATTAGGCGATACTTCCGAGTATTAGGATCGCTAGTATCCAAAATCGGCTCTAGAAAATACTCTTCTATTTTGTAGCTCGCAGCATTCTTAAAAAACCAAATAGCATAATTGAGACGATCTTCTAGAAGGCTGAGATCATAAGCAATCTGTAAATCATTTCTATACTCCCAGAGATAACGCATCAACTTAGTGATGCGCCAAGGGGGAACATTGGAAACTAAACCAGAAGCTCGGTTCAGCTCTTGATAATAGGACGCGAAAGGATCAGCATGTTTGGGATGAGGTGAAGCAGGATATTCTTCACGGTAACAATAACGCATAATATCAGCGATCGCTAAACCATTGGCGAATTTCCCATAGGCATAGCCAGTATTAGCTGCATTATCTTGAGACTGGCTGACTTGCTCTAAATAGTGCCAGACAATATTTTGTAGTGCAGGAGGGAGATCTTCTTGAAATCTTTCGGTATGTTTGGATAGTCGCTGAGGATTATCAGGAATAATTCCACTAAAGTGGAAAAAAATCAGAGGTTCACCATCAACTAACCAACCAGCATCAGTTTGAGTCAGTTCGCGCTGGTCTATATTCCAATAAGCCACATTCAGCGTATGATTCCGCAGAATTGCCGTATCTGAAACAAAAGCTGGCAACAAGTCAATAAACTTTTGATCGACAAAGATTCCCTGATCCTGGCGATTAATACATTGGTAACGCAGTCTTCTTTCCCACCACTGGATAAATTGCTTCGCTTTGGGACTATTTTTGACCCCAATAAAACCCAGATTATAAATCCCAGATTGCATGATACCAATGTCATCAGGATAATACTCGGATTCTTCTGGAGCAGTTAAATGAGGCGTAATCGCAAAATCTGCACCATTACCCAAAGCTTCTGTTACTGGTGTTAAGGGAGCAAAAACTTCAATATCAGGATCAAGATAAATCGCTTCTTCAAATCCTTGTGCCATCAGCCAGGAAATAAAAAATGGCTTAAGAGCAGTATTGAACTCCATGATGTCGTAGCGAAAAGCAAAGTCAGCAAAATTCTCAATCCCCAGATTGTTTGCAGGTACTACTTGTACTCCGACAACTCCCAACTCTATTCCTGGTTGAGGAATATCTGCCAAACAAAGAAATAGCTCAGCTTCTGGATGATGCTCCCTTAAAGAGTTAAACAGGACTCTAGCGTAAGGAAAATAGTTGTTGGAACAAATGCTGAAAAAAGCTCTTTTTACCATTTTGGTAATAGGTAATCTAAATCAAGTATGGAGCTATAGTACGGGATCATCGGAAGAAACTAGAAAAATAGGCAATAAATTAGCTTGATTATTTTATTTTCACCATTTAGCTAGACTCCTCTTCCCATAGTCGATCCAACTGCATTTTCCAAGCGGCCAAAAAACTATTTCGCTCTTCAGGAGCGCGATCCATATCCCCTAACATTCCTTCTTGATAAAATCGCTCTAGAGTTTGGTAGGTAGCTTCCTTACTTTTTCCTTGGGCTTTGGAGGCTTGGATAATCTGCTTGATTCTGACTTCAACCAATTGCTGAAATGCTTGGGACAAACCTTTTTCCGCGATCGCGACAATTTGCGCTATAGCATCTCGGAAATCTTCTTCAGTTAAACTAGCAAAACTATGCTGAAATACACTCCAAAGAACATTTTGTGATAGGGCATAGCGAACGGCACCAGTCACATCAAAGTTGGCCTCCATCAACTGAGATAGAAGAGGTTGAGCTTCAGCAGCAGAAGCTATTGGAGCTAAAATTCTGAGCCAAGATTTATCGGCAGAGAGCAAAACTAATAATCTGACCTTTTCGGTTTGGATTTGCCAATTTTCATCATTATTGGCTTCGATAGTCTGTGCAGGAAAAAGTGATTCTAATGCAGGAGTAACTTGAGAAATATCCATAAGGAACGATCAGAGGGACTTGTGGTTTAAATCTAGTGTTTTAAATAATGGGCTTGCTCAACGTCAATATTAATCAAGATTTGTAGCGATCGCACGATCCAATATAGAAGTTCCTTCAGCGACACTGGTAATTTGTGCTAGTTCATCTCGTAGCTCTGCTGCACCAGTAAAGTCCTTACAGTACCATGTCAGATGTTTACGTGCCTGAAAAATGCCTTTATCTCCTTTATACTCCCAAAGTCCTTGTAAATGTTCTTTGGCACACTCTAGTTTGTCAACAATAGTGGGAGGAGCCAGTTTTTCTCCTGTTTTGAAATAGTGGTCGATCTCTCCGACCAAAAAGGGATAACCCAAAGTCCCACGAGAACACATCACGCCATCTGCTCCAGTAACCTCTAAACAGGCGATCGCTGCTTCTACCGAAAAAATATCCCCATTAGCAATTACAGGAATCTTCAAAGCCTGTTTTACTTTGGCAATCCACTGCCAATCTGCATTACCGTTATAGCCTTGCGCTCTGGTACGTCCGTGGAGAGTTAACATTACTGCTCCTGCTTGCTCCATCCGCTTAGCAAAATCCAGAATATTAATCTCTTTGTCATTCCAACCCAAGCGAGTTTTGACCGTTACAGGAACATCTACCGCCTTAACTACGGTTTGCACAATAGCTTCTGCGACTTCTGGCTGACGCAACAGAGAAGATCCTCCACCTTTCTTGGTGATCTTATTGACAGGACATCCCATGTTGATATCGATAGTCTGTGCCCCCTCGGCAACGGCTTTTTGCGCTGCTTCTGCCATGAAATCAGGACGACAATCAAACAACTGGATACTGATGGGTTGTTCATCAGATGCGATCGCCATTACTCTAGGCAATTCTTTGAGGTGATGAATCTCTTTAGCACTAACCATCTCGGTATAAATCATCGAGTCAGGAGCATACTTACGCACCAAAGCCCGAAACACCATATCAGTCACCCCAGACAAAGGTGATTGTAAAACTCGGCTATTAACCTTTACCGAGCCGATCTCTAAAGGTTGATTTAGTAGTCCTAAAGGATACCGCTCCATATGATTTATGTTCCCTGAGTTTTCTTGCTCTGAGCATTGCTGGAGATTTGACTGGTTAATTGTTCTCAAAGATTCTGCTCGATATTCTGATAGTTCATTATCCATTATTAGCTAATTGTCAGGAATTACCGAAACAGGGTTTTCTTATCAGAATATTAGGCTCACAAAATTTGCCATTTATATTGACTATGACTTCCATAAAGAAACAGTCTTGCTCTCAAAGCTTGATCAACAATACGCTAAATACAGATACAACTTTGTGTTGCTCAACATACGAATCTATATAAGTTAACGGTCAACGTCACTATCACAAGGCCCGTTAAAGAAAGTAGTTAAGTAACATTCTGAGTTCAGCTAATAAATTTCACGTTAAAGAGAGTTTTACATGTTTAAAGCTATTACCCTTACTGCTGCTACTATAGCAATGCTAGCAACAGTCCCCTTTGACCCCGCTCCAGCCTTCGCCGCTGATGAATACAATGTAGTTCCAGGACTTACAGCAGCTGGTGCGCCTCTTGGTCTACATGGTGTTGATCCAGTTGCATTTATTAAGTCTGGGGAGATGGTTGACGGCACAGCCAAATACACATCTGTCCATGATGGTGTTGCTTACTATTTTGCGACAAAGAGAAATCTCACTGCCTTTGAAGCAAATCCCAAGCGCTATATTCCCCAAAACGGTGGATTTTGTACCTATGGAGTATCTGTAGGCGCAAAATTTGATGGCGATCCTCGCTATTCCGATGTCGTAGATGGCAAGCTTTATGTTTTCTTGAATGAAGAGATCTACAACGCTTATAAACAAGACCCACAAGGCACTATTGCTAGAGCAGAAGAAAATTGGCAGCGCATTAGAAGTGTGCCTAGTAAAGATCTAATGCCAGGAGGTTAGTAGTTTTTGGATAGTTAAATAGGCTGTGCCCTAACTTAAACTATTCAAGTTTAGCTAGACCAAAATTCAGTAGCTGAGTCAATCCTGGCTACTATAATCAATTTGCTGTAACTAATACATCGCAATATCTTCCACGGTCAACACAAGATCCATCCAAGTTGATCGTGGTTTCATTATTTTAAGACAAGAAAACAACTTCAATAAATTTTTCTCAGATCTTCGTTCTAGCTCCCATCAAAAATCGGTTATCTAATTAATAGGTATTAGGTCTGACTTTATGGTGGTAATTATATTTTCTACATAACCTTAGTTAATTAGAATTCAAGTGCTATATTTGCCGACTATGGACATTAATCAGATTCAATATTTTTTAGCAATTGTTAAAACAGGCGGATTTACTAAAGCTGCGGATAGTTTATTTATTTCTCAGCCGTCTTTATCAATCAGTATCAAAAAGCTAGAACGAGAATTAGGAGTTACACTCTTTGAAAGAGGAAATCGACGCACAACTCTTACCCCTGCGGGAAGCTTTTTTCTAGAAACGGCAAAAGAGATGCTTGAACTTTATCAAAATAGTTTGAACGTTCTAAGTAATTTTCGCACTCAACCCGTCCTCAAGCTTGGTGTTCTTCGTACACTACGAATCGAAGACCTATCTAGAATGATCACCTTATTCCGAGAAAAACGCCCAGATGCTGTTATCGAGATTCGAGATGGAACTGTCCAAGATGTACACAATTGGCTAGAGCGAGGTGATGTAGACCTAATCATTACAGAGCTAGCTAATATTGAAGATATCGATATTTCTCTAGTCTTATTTAAACAAGACTTCTTACTAGCTGTTCCCACAAGCCATCCGTTTACCAGGAAAGATCAAGTTGCTTTAAATGAACTTGGAGATCAACCATTCATTGGAAGAAGCCAATGCGAAATTTGGGGTAAGGCACCCAAGCTTTTCAGGTCTGAAGGTGTCGATCCACAAGTTATCTATTTAGCAGATCGAGAAGAATGGGCAATCTCAATGGTTCAATCAGGATTAGGCATTACTATCATGCCTGTTTGGCAAGGACTAACAGATATCGTCTATATTCCCATTGCAGGTTTGAATCTCTCGCGTACTGTAGGTCTGAAATGGAGAATGAATCAAAATTCAGAACTCATCAAGCAATTTAAACTTTTTGCTTCACAGCACTCCTGGTAGGAAATCTAGTCTTGATCAGTTGATCTAAGACTGAATCGATGATGATTGATTTCTTAGCTGACATTTACTCAATTCTCAGTCAAGGGTTAGAACTATCTCAGGTTGCTAGGCGATTCTAATAATCAAGCAAACAAAGCCAATCAACCCAGGAGACAAAGATATGAAACGCTTAGTTATTTCTACTCTATCCTTACTTGCTCTTTCTAGCTTGGTTACTCCCGCTTTTGCTGGCGAGACTAATTTCAAAGAAAATAACCGCCGTCTAGTTGCAGCAACAACTGTTACTCCAACCAGAATTACCGAAATCACTCCTTTTAATCTAGTTAGTAGTGGATACCAAGGTCGCTTTAGCAATCAAGGAATTCCCTCTGGTGGTTCGTTCGTCTCTCAAGCCCAAAATAACAGAATTGAGGCTAAGGATTTAGTCCAAGCTGCCATCGCTACAAACCGACTTGGAGCAGAGAAACTACAAGATCGACAATATCTACGTTCTGTCGAATTCTTATTGGACAATCTAGATAACAACTAAGAATGTATCTACATGGCTGAAGATTAACTTCTCGACTTACGCAACTATAAGTTAAAAATCTTCAGCCCCCTGACAACGCAATCGTCAAAACTATTAATCAACACCATGAAAATCCACCGCAAAGCCTTCCTTCTTTTGAGCCTAATCTCTCTTATAGCTGCTCCTACTGCTTACAGTATGGAATCTGTCACTCTAGCAAAAAATTCAGCAGATTCTCTACAGAATATTCCAAGTAATAACCTGGCAAGCAATTTTGACTCTGCTAGTAGTCTGATCACTCCATTCAAGACTCTAGAACCAATCACAATAAACCCTTCAGACATGCCCTATTTAGAAGGCATCAGTACCAATTCTGATTTTGCTTTGGAACTTACACAAGAAAATATTGGTGAACCAGAGGCGCATGGAATTCAAGTCTCACTCTTCCAACTGTAGATTTCTAGATTAGTTCAGTAACTATATGTCATTCAGACTTTTCTTAACTAGGAAAATCTTGAATGTAGAAACCAAAAGAAAATAATTAATTTTGACTAGCAAGGAAGATTCGTAATTTAGGTTATAGCTATTATTCCCATCTCTTCTAGCAATGTCTTCATCGTTTTCTTGGCACACACTCTTTAATGAATTTAAAACTGGCAAGAGAGCTGCTTTACTCAGACCCCATTCCCCATCATTTCTCAAGTCTTTCTGGCAGTTCTCTCGTCCTCACACCATTATCGGCACAACCCTTAGTGTTTTTGCACTTTATGGGATTGCTCTAGCCATAGGGGAACACCATTTTAAATTATCCCAGTTAGCTACAGTTTTACCCGTCTGGTTGGCTTGTCTAGCTGGCAATGTTTATATTGTTGGACTCAATCAGCTTACTGATGTGGCAATAGATCGCATCAACAAACCCCACTTGCCTCTGGCTTCAGGTGCCTTTAGCAACAAACAAGGTAACCTGATTGTCATGACTATGGGGATTAGTGCGATCGCGATTGCTGCTTTAAGTGGACTTTGGTTATTCGCAACAGTCACCATCAGTTTGATTATCGGGACAGCCTATTCTCTGCAACCATTTCGGCTCAAAAGATTTCCTTTACTGGCTGCGATCTGTATTCTGGCAGTCCGAGGAGTCGTGGTAAATCTGGGTTTATTTGCTCACTACAACAGTAAATTTTCAGGCCAAGTAGTGATCAGTAATGAGATATGGCTGCTAACCGCATTTATTTTCTTTTTCAGTCTTGCGATCGCAATTTTTAAAGACGTTCCCGACCTCGAAGGTGATAAACAATATAATATTGCTACTTTTAGTTTGATTTTAGGAAAAGCTAAAGTTTTTCAGGTTACTTTATTAACGATTTCAATCTGTTACTTTGGTGCGATCACAACAGCTTTGACTCTTAATTTAGCTGCTAATACTTGGTTATTTGTGAGTTCTCACTTTGCTTTGTTAGTGATCCTCTGGTGGCGTAGTCGGGATGTGGATCTCGAAGATAAGAATGCGATCGCTAGTTTTTACCAATTTATCTGGAAACTCTTTTTCCTCGAATATATCCTGTTCCCCTTAGCTTGTTGGATTTAGGGTGAGAAATAACTTAGCAATCCCACATAGTGGTTATCACTGGAATCAACTAGCAAGTAGCTATTTTGAAGGTTGGTATTTGCGGGTTACTTTACCAGAGCTTGGCGAAACCTTTGCCTTTATGTACTCGATTGAGAATCCTTTGGGAAAAGATTCTTACTATGGGGGAGCGATACAAATCCTAGGAATTGATGAACAATATTTATGTCGAACTATTCCGAACATAGATAGGTTTTGGGCAAGTAACAATGACTTTAGTTTTTGTCACTGGCATAAACTAAACAATCCCAAAACTAAACTACCAGCTTCATTACTGACTTCTGAAGAATTCATTCACAATATTCTCGAAGGCTATCAAGTAACACCAACTCTCAATCAAGGATCAGTCTACAATCCTCAGACTAATAACTACTATCGCTGGAATTATCAAATAAAACCCCTCTATGGTTGGGGCAATCCCCAAAGTTCGCAGCAAGCAACTGCTGGCTGGCTATCTTATCTACCGCTATTCGATCCAGGTTGGCAAGTTACGATGGCTCATGGCTTGGCAACAGGCTGGATAGAATGGCACAACCAAACTTATCATTTTCAAGATGCCCCCGCTTACAGTGAAAAAAACTGGGGCACAGCTTTTCCCAAAAAATGGTTCTGGCTAAATTGTAATAGCTTTGATAATGCTCAAAATCTTGCACTCACAGCAGCAGGAGGTATCAGGCAAGTCCTTCGGACGCAAGAAACTGTTGGTCTAGTGGGAATTCATTATCAAGACAAGTTCTATGAATTTGTACCTTGGAATAGCCAAATCAGTTGGCGGATTCAGCCTTGGGGTTCTTGGCAAGTATCAGCAGTCAATCATCAAAATTACCAGGTCACTTTATCGGGTAATACTGATTTAACAGGTACCTATGTCAGAACTCCTACTAAAGAAGGCCTAGCCCTCAACTGTAGAGACACTACCAAAGGAACGCTCCACTTAAAACTACAACATGGTGCGAAAACTATCGTTGTAGCTTCGAGTAAGCTAGCTGGTTTAGAAATAGGGGGAACTCCGTGGGATCGTGATTGGGTAGTCGAATCATCATCAATTCATTAAATAGTGATTTATCAGCAGACCCAACCACCCAGAAATTAATCATTTGCAGTTATGCCTTAAGAAATAATAAAAAAGTAAATAACAAAGATAAATGAGATTACAGGAGTTCTTGTCTCTAATCCAGCTTCAAGCAAACACTTAGTATAATTCTGCCTATTGAAGATTACCCTTAACGATCCTTCGTTAAGTTGACAGTATCATTGGGAATTATAAAAGCATAGAAAATACAGAGCACTATGTTTGTTGGTTACTCTCAGATTGAACAAATTTATGAATCATCTCGCTCGCTTGTCTACCAAGGAATTAGAGAACGGGATGATTTATCTGTCATCATCAAACTAATCAAGCCCGAATATTATTCCTCTAAGGCGATCGCTCATTATCGCAACGAGTATGAGATCGTTAATTCTTTGCAACACTCTGGGATTATTCAGGCTTACGATCTAATTCACCATCAACATAGAGTCGCAATAGTACTAGAAAATTTTGCTGGTCAAAATCTCAGTAGCTTGAATCAAGACAAACCATTATCGTTAGCTACAATTCTCGGAATTAGCCTAAAGATAGTTGATGCGCTTGCTGCTATCCAAGCTGCCAACATTATTCACAAAGACATCAACCCCAATAATATTCTCTACAACCAAGCAACCAAAGAACTAAAAATAATTGACTTTGGCATCGCCACCCAACTGCCCAGAGAACAAAAATCGATTCCTAACTACAAGCATTTAGAAGGAACTCTGGCATATATTTCTCCCGAACAAACAGGGAGAATGAATCGAGACTTAGACTATCGCACCGATTACTATTCTTTTGGGATAACTTTATACGAACTCTTAACTCAACAACTCCCTTTTCAGTCTCAGAAACCAAAGGAGTTGATTTACTCTCACCTTGCCAAAATACCACCATCGCCTCACCAGATAAATCCGGCAATCCCCGCATCAGTTTCCGATATCGTGATGAAATTGATATCCAAAAATGTAGAAGATAGATATCAAAGTCCCACAGGATTAAAACACGATCTAGAAACTTGTTGGAATCAGCTTAATAATCAGGGAAAGATCGCAGAATTTGAATTAGGGCAAAAAGATAGATCTTTACGTTTTATAATTCCCGACAAACTCTACGGAAGAGAAACAGAGGTCCAACTATTGCTAGATAGCTTCGAGCGAGTAGCTCAAGGCAATAAAGAACTAATGCTA
>CAZSEZ010000103.1:0-13539 GCA_964606015.1 uncultured bacterium | reverse complement strand
ATGTCGGTTGGTAATCTATGACGCGGTTGCTAGAGAAAAGTTTCTTTACAGTCAATAGATTAGAGTTGGTGAGCAATTGAGGCTTGTAAGGTTACTCGCCTTGAATAGAATTGCTTTGTTATTTCCAGATTTTTTTTCTTACTATAAATAAAAAAATCGATCCTTGGTTCTTAAGATAGTTATTGATAATAATCTAAGTTTTGACACCAAGGTTCTATCTTAGTCCCAGCGAAAGATGAAAAATCAGCAATCAGAATATCAAGTGCTAGCCAGTAAAGTCACTAACTCTTTAAAATCTGGCTTGTTAAAGCTTTTTCTTGCCTGTTCCAGTGTAGGTCTGATGGCTCCTCAAGTGGCTGCTGCAGAAAATATTGTGGTTTCTTTGGGCCCTTTGGAGTTCCCTCTATCAGTAGAGGCTTTGAGAACTTTTGCTGATGAGGGCGAAGTTACAGGGAATTTGCGTGATTATGCTCGATTTCTCTCAGAAAACCAACTTAATGGCCTTCGTAGCAGCCTTAGTTCCAAAGCAGACATTGAACCTGTATCTCTATCTCAATTTTTTTATTCTTACCAGGGCATCAAGATTTTGGAACGGGTAGGAGATATTGTTAGAAGTCGAGCAGGACAAACTGGCTTTTATGCTTTACGTTCTGCCTTGATTTTGGCAGCAGATTCTGAAGAGGGTTTAACCCCGATCAAATTTTTGGAAACTATTCCTCTAAATACAATCAGGATTGACTCTATTCTGGGGTTTCAAATTTTTAATGAATTGAGTGATCTGATTCAGACTAGTAGTCGTGCGATCGCTGCTGTAGAGGATATGGCAACTATTGAGGCAAATCAGAGAGATGTCACTTTTACCGAAGGACTTAATCCTAGAGGAGGTTTTGACTATCGTAAAGAAAGTCTGCAACTCAGAGATGTTATTCGCTCCAGAAGTTTACCTCTAGATTTGTATTTACCTGAAACCGAAAATAGTCGAGAGCCATTACCCCTGATTGTGATTTCTCATGGTTTGGGTAGCGATCTTGATTCTTTTGCTTATTTGGCTGAGTATCTGGCTTCTTATGGTTTTGCCGTGGCAGTGCCAGAGCATCCAGGTAGTAATGCTTCTCAGATCCAAAATCTACTTGAGGGTTTGGCAAATGATGTGACACCTCCCGAAGAGTTTATCAATCGTCCGCTAGACATCAGTTTTGTCTTGGACAGCATTGCTAGGGAATATTCAGGAAAAATTAAAATACAAGATGTCGGGATTATCGGCCAGTCTTTTGGTGCTTATACAGCTTTGGCTATTGCTGGGGCGGAGCTAGATTTTAATAATTTGCAACGGGTTTGCGACACAATAGACAAGTCTTTTAATGTATCGCTATTTTTGCAATGTTTGGCTTTGGAATTGCCTATAACAAAACAAAAAGGTAATTTTCGTGACCCCCGTTTTACTTCGGTGATTGCAATTAATCCTCTAACTAGTGCTTTATTTGGTGAGGCAGGGATGGCTGAAATAGATGTTCCCGTGATGCTGGTTTCTGGTGGTAATGACCCGATTACGCCAGCATTACCAGAGCAGATTAGACCTTTTACCTGGTTGAATAGTTCAGAAAAATACCTCTTACTTATGAGAGGAGGTACCCACTTTTCCACGCTTAACTCATCTTCTGGCAGTATTCCCGTTCCTACTGCCGCTATTGGTCCTGATCCAGAAATAGGACAAAGCTACATTGAACAAATAAGTTTACTCTTTTTCGGAGGTTTTCAAGAGCAAATTCAACCGCTTTTCGGTGAACTTGCTAGCAGCTACGCTGCCAGTATCTCGCAACCCGAAATGCCCCTTAGCTTAATTTCTCAGCTAAAAGGCGATCGCCTTGAGACTTTCTTACAAGGTGAGTAAGATTCTTGAGGATATAGATCTAAATAATTAGGTCTCACTTAGTTAGCTTTCTTTGAATTTATCCAAACCGACAAAGAATTTGTCGAATAGCAACATTAAAACTGTTCGATTTTCCTTGATACGGATGTTAGCCTGGACTGACATCCCTGATTTTAAAGGCAGATCTTCGCCACGAATATTGATAAATTGTTGGTCTAGCTCGACTTTTGCTGGAAAACGGAAAAAGTCATATGGTGGCTCAGGTTGGAGGGCATCTTTCCCGATGAAGGTTACTCTCCCTTTGACATCACCAAATTCCCCAAAAGGGAATGCTGTGATTCGGACATCAGTTGCTGTTTGCTTTTCCTGACTGATAAAACCAATATCTTCGGGACGAATAAAGACCTCTGCGACCAAATTATCTTCTGGAACTATTTTGAGAACTGGTTGGGCGGCTTGCCCCGCAGGAGGTACATAACCAGGATAGGCTTCGAGATCAAAAATTAGACCGCTAATTGGTGCTTCAATGTTTTGATATCTGAGAGTTTCTTCTACGCTGACGATTTGGCTTTGTAGTTCTTTAGCTCGATTTGTATTGTCAACCATACGACGGTTGAGTTCTGTATCGATATCGGCAATGCGCTGTTTGTTCTCTGCAATGTTATCTAAGACATCTCTGTCTGAAAAAGCCGTAGTATTTATGAGCTGTTCTCTAGCTTGAGCAATATCGAGACGGAGACGTTGTGCTTCTTCTTGGAAACGGTTGATTTCAGCTTGGGTTGAAACTACCTGTTGTTGCTGGTTATCGAATTCAATTTTGCCACTAGCTTTCTGGCTAATGATTGTCCCACGACGATCACTAACTTGCTGTCTTTGACGTTCTATTTGGAGTGGAGCGATCGCACCGCTAGCCGCTAGAGGCTCAAGAGACTTCAAAGTTTCTTCCTCAATGCGTAAACTTTCTTCTGCTTGAGCACTGGCTTCGCGATTACGTTGTTCGATTTCTGCAAGAACTCTTTTGCCAGTTATTAGCTGCTCTCTAGCATCTTTGAGTTGTAATTGGTTCTGATTGAGTTGTCTTTCGAGCTGTTCTACTTCTAGGCGGGCTGCTGCAGTACGAGAGCGAGCTTCAGAATTGGCTGTACGTAACCTAACCTGTTGTTCCAGACTTAAGTTTTCCGCACTACCTCCTAGTTGGGCTCTGAACAAATCATTTTCTGCTTGGAGTTGGGTTCTATTCCGAGCGAGGAAAGTAATTTCACGGGGGATCTCTAACGAAGCAATTGAAGCATCGACGTTTTCCAACCCAATTCCTTCTCCCATCAGAGAACGATAAAACTTATTTTGCTGGAGCAAAGAGCGACGAATACTTTTCAAAGATTCTAATTGGGCCGCTGAAGTAGTGGAATCAAGAACTAGAAGCACATCTCCTTTTTCTACTCGTTGCCCTTCTTCTACTTTGACTTCTTCGACAACACCACTAGTAGGGATTTGGACTTCTTTTACTTTGCCTTCTGGTTTAAGTTGTCCTTGTGCGGGGACGACCTGCTCAATTTTTGCGACAGCAGCCCAACCAATAGCGAATACTGTAACTAAACAGACACCCAAAACAGTGAAGCGCGACCACTTAGGAGAAGGTCGCAACATCACAGTCTGCTCGAACTTACGCGATGAGCCACTAGATTGGGATGCAACTGTTATTGCTGAAGAACTTTCTGCTTGATTGACTACGCTTAAGCCTTGAGAAAGACGAGGGCTAAGTTGACTAGCTCCAGCGCTACCATTATTGGTGGCAGCCAAAGGAGATTTCCCACTTGTGTCAGAATCTCCTTTGGGGACTAGAGGTAGGTTTTGATAGATTCCTGGCCCAATTTGGGCATAGCCCAAATATACAGAACGAATTGCATTAGTCAGTTCTGGTGCTGGAGTCCCCTTGAGTAGATAGCCCATCGCGCCAGAGCTGAGGGAGCGAGCAACGTATTCTTCGGTATCGAAAGTACTAAGAACTAAAACTTTGACATCGGGGAATTTCTCGCAAATGACTTTGGTAGCACTAACTCCATCCATCCCAGGCATTTCCATGTCCATCAATACGATGTCTGGCTGAAATGCTTCTACTTGCTTGATGCTATTTTCGCCATTATCTGCCGTACCAACGACTTGTAAGTCTGACTCAGTTTGGATCAGAGCTTTTAAGCCTTCACGAATCATCTTTTGATCATCTACGATCAAAATCCGAATTTTCTGCTTGGCAGAATTAATACCTGGAGCTTTTGTACTACCTAATGAGTTAGTCATTACTTTAATATATATGTCTTGTTTCTGTACTTAAGATTTAAATAAGGCTTTACTGAATAACTAAACCCAAAAAAAATCTGGGTGTTTATCCTTTATAACCAAAATCATTAAGTTTCGACATCCGTTCAGCATAATTCTAATGTTTTATTTATGGCAATTAAGTAAAAACGCCCAATAAAAAAAGATGCGACCAAGAACTTTGGTGACGCACCTAGTGTTTGTGATTTATGCAATCTAATTTAGCTAATACTCAAGAGATATTAGCGATCGCTATCATCCCACAAATTATCTTTGAGTTCTGAGGCTGCATTAGTTGCTTCGTTAACTGCCCTGTTGGCTTTCTCTTGGAGAGAATCAAAGAAATTATTATCTTTCTGAGAGTTCTCTGGTTTGGAATTAATTAAATTATCTAAATCATCCAAATTATTTTGAACTTGGCTATTTAATCCTCTCAAATCATCATTTGCTAGATCTAAATCTGGTAAATCTAGATCGTGCGAATTCTCTGTGAGATCGTCTAATTCTAGTAATTCAAATTCTTGAGAATTTGCTATGGGACGATCTAAACCTAAGAGATCAAAATTATTGGGATCAGCATTAACATCGTTTAATTCTGGTAAATCCAGGCCATCTATATCTAGACTGATATCATCTAGCTCTGGCAAATCAAAATTAGAGCCGTTGGTACTTACATCGTCAACTTTACCTTTGATTCCGTTTACGGTACTACCAATGTTGGTTTGGAAATTGTTAACGTCGACATCTGGCAAATCGGGTGTACTAATATCAGGCGCAATATCCCCAATTCGGCTCTTAAAGCCTTCTACAGAGCCACCGATATTGGTAGTGACATCATCAAGACTGGGTAAGTCAGGAGTATCGAGTTCAGGAGTGTCAAGATCGTCGATTCTGCTTTGGATCTTGTCTAAATTTCCATTAGCATCGGTGCCAATATCTCCAAATTTTGGTAGATCGGGAGTATTGATGTCGTTAAGACGATTTCTGACACCATCAACATTTCTCTCGATATCCAAATCAGGCATGTCGGGTAGATCAGGCTGCCTGCGGCGATTAGCAATAGCTGCACCTCCCAGTCCAGCTACAGTAGCTCCAGCGGCCAAATTTGTTCCATCATCAAGATTGCGATCAGTAAATGCTGTTGTGCCACCACCAACACCTGCACCAACTAGTTCTCTCTCTCTTACTGGTGCAGTGACAGTTTCTTGTTCTCTACCTTTGCCGTTTTTGACTAGAAAGCCAATTAAAGGAATTATCCCTAACAAAGGTAACCACCACAACCACTTTCCTTTGGGGGCTTGAACCGTTCCATCTGGAGTGTTGAGATTGCTATTGGGAGCAGCTTGAGCATTAAGGTTGGGAGTGCTGACATCGGGAGCCTTAGCATCAACTCCAGTCGTATTGGCCCCAGAGGCATTAACATTCAAATCAGGGTTATTGATACTGGGAGTCTTAATATCAATACTGGGCGCATCGATATTAGGAGTATTGGCATTGGGAGCATTGACATCGGGGGCTTTAGCGCTGATGTCAGGATTATTGATGCTGGGAGCCTTAACATCAGGAGTGTTAATGTCTACATCAGGAGTTTTGGCATCGATATTAGGAGCATTGACACCGGGGACTTTAGCACTGATATCAGGATTATTGATGCTGGGAGCCTTAACATCAGGAGTTTTGGCATCGATATTGGGAGCTTCGACATCAACATCAGGAACCTTAACGTCAGGAGCATCTACTTTAAAATCAGGTTGAGGGATTTTAACTTCGGGAGCGTCTATTTTGAATCTAGGGTCTCTAGTTTGAGCTTCAGAAGTTGTCGTTCCAGTTAAAGAGCTATTGTTTTCGGGAGTTTGAGCTACTGTTCCTTGTTTAGCATTTGCCGTGACAAAACCAAGATAGCCTTGAGCCGCAGGAGAAAGCTCTCCTTGGTAAACATAGAGGTTGGGTTGAGAGAAAGGATATCGAGGATCATCAGGTAAGGTTTTGTGCATGGTGACAACTTTAATTCCCTTTAAACCCTTAGTGAGGCTTATAGGAGCATAGCTGATACCATTACTACCTAACTCTTTGACAACTGCTGAGATATTATCCTGGTTGGGAATAGTGGCGTTGCTACCTGCTTGGAAAGGGGCACTTTGGAAAACAGGATAGTTAGGGAAAGAGCGGCGAGTATCGTTAGTGTCTAATCGATCTACTAGTTGGATTGCGCCTGGGGTTCCGCCGATCTCTGACCAATTAGTAATTTCGCCACGGAAAATTTTGGCAAACTGCTCGATAGTCAAATTACCGTTGTAAGGATTTTCTGCGCCGACAATAATGGCAATCTTTTCTCGATTAAGTGTGACTGTTTTAAAGCCTTGAGCTTTTTCGGTATCTGTTAGAGTACGACCGATCGCTGCTAGGTCAGCACTATTATTTTGGACTGCTGTTAGAGCCGCATCAGAAGTGGTTGATGTAAACTCTACCGAGGCACCAGGGTATTTAGATTCGAATTTTTCTACAAGACTAGTACCTGTGTTCCCAATGCTTTCACTACCGCTAATTTTTACGGAAGATCCCTGTGGTAATTTGTCTAGCAAAGGAAAGGAAGACTCCGTTGTTGTTTCTTGAGCGATCAAGAAAGCTGGACTCTGCGATGCGCGAATCGGTTCAGCCAAGACTCCTACACTCGCCAGGAGCGCTAGAGTGAAAGGGACTATTTTTTTGTGGTGTAACACGATTAATACTTTCTTTATTACGACTGTGGTTTTACCAATTTTGGGTAACCTATGTCATTGCAATAGAAATTTCAATGGACATAGTAATATTCACCTAAGTATATATTCTTAAAACAGTCGCTAATATTAATAAATTATGGCAATTTCTCTCATCTTCTACGACGAAACAATCACGACTCTTTAGATTGAAGCCTTTTCTGATTTCGGCTTTTATTCTGATGAAAAGCTGTATTTTATGACGATATGTTAAATATTTTTGGTGCTACAATACGCAGGGCAAAATTACCCTGAAATTTGGCTAACTATGGGGCGAATTAACAAGTTGATTGTTCAAATACCTTGTTACAACGAAGAGGCAACTCTGGGGGTAACTCTTTCCCAATTGCCACGTCAGATTGAGGGGGTAGATAAAATTGAATGGTTAATCATTGATGACGGTAGCCGAGATCGCACTGTGGAAGTAGCCAGGGCCTGTGGGGTAGACCACATCGTTAGTTTTGCCCAAAACCAAGGACTTGCTAAAGGATTTATGGCAGGGATTGAGTCAGCGCTCAAGGCTGGAGCAGACATTATCGTTAATACTGATGCGGATAATCAGTATTGTGCTGATGATATTCCTAAGCTAATTCAGCCAATCCTCGACGGTAGGGCGGAAATGGTAATTGGGGCGCGCCCAATCCAAGAAATAGAGCATTTTTCTCCAGTCAAAAAATTCTTACAGAAGCTAGGCAGTTGGGTGGTCAGAGTTGCTAGTAGAACTGATATCCCCGATGCTCCTAGTGGGTTTCGGGCTTTCTCCCGTCAGGCAGCTTTAGAACTTAATGTTTTTAATGAATATACTTACACTCTAGAGACAATTATTCAGGCGGGCCAAAGAGGTAAAGCGATCGCATATGTGCCAATTCGTACTAATGGTTATTTACGTCCTTCGCGTCTGGTTAAGAGCATTCCGACATATATCCAACGCTCGATTCTGACTATAGTCAGAATTTTCATGACCTATCGTCCCTTACAATTTTTCATGTTGTTGGGAAGTGTGCCTTTTAGTGCAGGATTTTTGTTATGTTTGCGTTGGTTGATCCTCTTTTGGGGCATTATTGGCGATGATCCTGCCAAACCTCGGGTTCCGAGTCTGATTTTAGCTGCTATTTTGATTTTAGTTGGTATTCAGCTTTGGATCTTTGGTTTAGTTGCTGACTTGATGTCAGTTAATCGTAAATTGTTGGAAGATGTGCAGTTAAGATTGCGCCGGCAGGAGTTGGGGGTAAATGACGAACAGTAGTTGTTAAAGACTCAAAATTTCCTGTCTATACGATAAGTAGTTGGCTCTTAGACTCTGTTTAAAGCAAGTTGGTAATTAGGACAAAGGGGAATAGTCAGGTGGCACATAGCGATCGCTTTGCTCGATTACAAGACAGGTTGCGGGACTGGACAAAGTCCGATGTTGAGGGGCAACTGTGGCAAAGTCTCGATATTTTTGATCAAGATAATTACGATATTTTGGTTGTGCCGTCCTATAGTATTGACCAAGAAATAGGGCAAAAAGTCCCAGGTTTTTTGCATTACGAAGAGAGATTGCTCTTTTCTTTGATCCGTTTGCGCAATCCTAAAACCAGAGTAATTTACGTTACGGCGTTGCCCCTGTGCCCTATAGTTATTGATTACTATCTGCAACTGTTACCAGGGATTCCTTTTTCTCATGCTAGGGAAAGGCTGATGTTGATTAGTACCTACGATGGTTCTCTCAAGCCTCTAACCCAGAAGATTTTAGAACGTCCTCGTCTAGTAGAGAAAATTAAGCGATCGCTCAGACCCAATAAGTCTTATATGGTTTGCTACAACTCCACTCTCTTAGAGCAAGAGCTATCCCTCAAGTTGGATATTCCTCTGTTGGCAGCTTCTCCCGATTTACTTTATTGGGGTTCTAAAAGTGGCAGCCGCGAGATTTTTGCTGAATGTGAGATAGCCCATCCCGATGGCAGCTTGACTGTAACAACTGTGTCCGAACTAGTAGAGGAGTTGGCCAATCTTTGGCAGAGGCAACCCCAGTTAGCCAAAATTGTTGTCAAGCTCAATGAAGGTCTTTCTGGAGAAGGTAACGCAGTCCTCGATCTCAGACCAATTCAAGATTATGCCCCTCATAAGACAGACCGAGCCACAACTATCAAAGCTCTCAAAGATCAACTCCCTAAGATGAGCTTTCAAGGAGGTGACGAAACCTGGCATACTTTCGCCCCTCGAATTCCTCAACTAGGAGCAATTGTTGAAGCTTTTGTCGAAGGAGAAATCAAGCGATCGCCTAGTGTTCAAGGCTATATTAGACCGTCAGGAGAAGTCGAAATTGTTTCTACTCATGACCAGATTTTGGGTGGTGCGGACGGGCAAGTCTATGAAGGTTGTTATTTTCCTGCGGATGCAGTTTATCGTTTGGAAATCCAAGAATTAGGTTTAAAAGTTGGTGAGGCTCTAGCAGCAAAAGGTGCAATGGAACGTTATGGGGTGGATTTTATTGCGGTGCTAGACCCCGACACTAAAAAATGGCAACTCGATGCGATCGAAATTAACTTACGCAAAGGTGGCACAACCCATCCCTTCATGACTCTGAGACTTTTGACCAATGGGATTTTTGATTATGACAGTGGTTTATTTCTTAGTCAGCAAGACCAAGCTAAGTACTACATCGCCAGCGACAATATTCAAAAAGATCAATATCGCGGTCTATTGCCCAACGATTTGATGGATATCATTGCTCAGGAGAGGTTGCACTTTGACAGCAGTACCCGTACTGGTAGCGTGTTTCATCTTATGGGCGCACTTTCAGAGTTTGGTAAGTTAGGTTTGACTAGCATTGGGAATTCCCTTGAAGAAGCTCAGGAAATTTATGACCGTGTAGAACGAGTTTTAGACCGCGAAACCAAAGAAGTTAATACTGCTGCTATACCTGGATATAGTTTTAATCTTTAATTGTTTTGCGATCGCAAATTTAGCCATAAACTCTTTGGCCATCACCAGGCAAAAAAGTAAGCATTCGCGGGTTTATTTTCTCTCCAGCGGAAACTTCAATCTCGCCATCCCAAACTTCTACAGATAAGCGCAAATTGCGATCGCCTTCATAATCATAATATTCACAAGTTTCTTTTTGGCGATCCAGAGTATTGCCCAAACGTTTCATTACGGCAACCCCTTGACCAGACTGGTGATATTTTCCTTCCAAATATTCCAGAGTTGTAGCTGGTGGATTGTCTAGATCCAGGACTATTTTTTTGTAGATCCCCACCTCAACCAAATCGTCTTCTTCTACCGATAACCAACAAATACCCTGATCATTTTGCAAGAGATAACTAAACCAAGTATCACCACCATCGTTGTAGATTAATTTCCCTTCAACAAACCAGTCATCTCCTTGATATTGAACCAGATCGCCAATTTCGAGATTAAATAAGTTGCGCTCCGCAGCAGGCAGTTTGCCTGAAGTTGCTTTACCCGCGGGGAGTTTACCTTGTTGTTGCAAGACGAGTAAGACAACGCCAGCACCAATAATCAGGAAAATCAGAAAATACATAGTTCGTCAGGTTAAAGATTAAACAATAAAAAATCTGCTCGGTTAATAATGAAGCCAACGGGAATCAGCTTGATAGCGGACAATTGTCGGATGAGCCAAGCTGTTGATTTCAACCTTGGGTAGTTGAATATCTTTAGGTAGGTCAAATAAATTGACAATCGTCGATTCGGTCAAAAAACGAGTAGGGATCGGTAGCTGGAGCTTGTTAGGTGCGATCGTATCTCTGGAAGCCAAGACAAAACCCCAAGAACCAAAGCTAGGCACATGAATCCGATAGGGGGCAGTCTTTAACCCCACATAATTAAGAGTTTTGGCAATACAACTAATAACTTTGGGGGCAAAAAAAGGACTCGAAGCTTGAGTAACCATTACGCCATCTGGAGCTAGTTTACTCAACAAACGCAAGTAAAACCCCGAAGAATAAAGTTTAGCCAAGATTTCGCGGTCTGGATCAGGAAAATCAGCAATAATCACATCAAAACTAGACTCCAGTTCAGCAACTTTAGCAAAAGCATCGCCATAAACTATCTCAACTTTGGGATTGCTCAAGGCATCTTGATTGAATCTGACCAATTGGGGCTGAGTTCGAGCCAAGTTAACCATCGCAGGGTCTAGCTCGATCAGGGTGATTTGTTGAACCGACGACCATTTTAAGATCTCCCGTAGTGCCATGCCGTCTCCTGCACCCATCAATAAGACTCGTTTGGGATTAGTGCTAGCACTCATGGCAGGATGGACTAATGCTTCGTGATAGCGGTATTCATCAAGGGTGGAAAGCTGCAAGTCGCCATCGAGAAACAGCCTTAAATCCCGACCTTGGCGGGTGAGCACAATTTTTTGGTACTTGGTTTGAATGCGTTTGATGATGGGTGCTTCGTAGAGATTATTTTCTAGCCGATTTGATAGAGGAATTGAAACTGGTGCACTTGCAATTAAGCAAGCCGCAACTCCTAAACCGATATATTTCCAGGACTTGAGCTGAGGAAAGTTGGCTCCCAACAAAAAAACTGTGGTTGCTTGCAATGCCCCTAAAATAAACCCCGTGGGAAACAAACCACAAAAAGGTAATAGCAATAGAGGAAAAGCGATCGAGCCAAACAAAGCCCCAATATAATCTAGAGCCAGAACCCCTGCTAGGGCATCTTTTAAATCGGATTCTAGCTCTAAAATTCGCGTTAGCAAAGGGACTTCTAAGCCTGCCAAAATCCCCAAGACAATAGTAGCTAGAGCCAAACCCAACCAAATACTGCCATTACTTACAAACAAAGCAAACAAAGCCAAAGGCAGTAAAGCAGTTAATGGCGCGATCGCAAGTTCTACCTTGATAAATGCTGAGAGCAGGTCTTGTTGCAAAGCTGAAGAGTTTGGAGCTACTGCGATAAATTTACTAATGTAAGAGCCTATGCCCATTGCAGCCAAAAATCCTCCTACGGCAACCCCGTAGGCTAAAGCTTGATTGCCCACTAGGTAACTAGCCAAACTGCCTAAAAGTAGCTCGATCGCTAAGCCACAACTGGATGAAACCGCCGCAGCCAGTAAGAGTAGTTGCCTCTGTCTTTTTGTAGTTTTATTTTTGGTAGTTTTCAAACTTGTCTACTTCCCACTGCCCAAACCACCACCGCGAAATTCGGGGTATTCTGCCCGAGAGGGATTAGCTTGCCAATAGCCACCAATGTAAACCCCAGACATTCTGGTTCCGCGACGAGATGAGTAGTTGGTTTGATTTTCTTGGCGTAAGGTATAGGCAGATTGATAGCTGTAAGCAGCTTTTACTGTGAGTACAGCGATCGCGATCGCGCTAAGAGCATAGATTTTACTGAGCATATTTACTTGGTTACTCCATAGTGATGTGTTTTTGTTTTCCTGATGCAGGAATTTGCTTGATTTCGGCAACATCTATTGCTGTTAAAGACTGCGCTCCTTCTCTAACATCCAAAGATGTCCACTCTACTGGCTGATCTGGTTCTACTTGGACTTGAAAACTGTAGGAGCCTCGTTCCTGGAAGATAAAAAAAGATTCTCTAATACCGACTTTGCTAACAACAACAGCCCCTAGTGACTCGACTTTTGTGATCTTGGGTACGATCCTCTCTGTATTGTCGTAAACTTTTTCACCTAGTCCATTATTGATTCTTAAATTTATTCGTGCATGTGAGGGAACATTTTCATCAAATCTAGTTTTAATCTGGACGTGGATTAAACGATCTTCTCCTCCGAGTACTGTTCTTCCTTTAGGGTCACTATCTGCAATTTTGCGACTGATAACTTTTTGCCCGCTAACTTTAGTTGCCTTAATTGCCAAAATACCTAGGATCGCAGAGCAGACCGAACCCCAAAATAAATGCTTGGTTTGAATTACACCACTTGTGGCATTGACTCGGAAAGAAACTGTCAGGTTTGCAGATTGACCTGCCCTAGTTCCCGATTCTAAAACTGCAATTACCAAATCGATTTTTTCGAGATTCTGCGATTTAAGATCTAGACCCCCTAAAAGATCGGACTCTGACCAAGTACCTGATTCCCCTTGTTCCCGCCAAGTCCCCTTCTCCCACCAGGCTTCATCAATTGCCGAGGCTATGACTTGACCTTGTTGGTCTACTAACTGAAGTTCATAGACTACCCAATGATTGCTGGGAAAACTCGATTTAACATCGATCTTCAAAGCTCCAGGTTTTTTGGGATCGAGCTCTAGTGTTCCTACCTTAACTGGTTCTTCTTCTGTGGCTTTGACTTCTTTGTTGAGCTGAACTTTGGTTGTAGAACCGCTAAAGAAAATTGCCAAAAACAAAATTGCAGCAATTCCCCAAGGAAAATATGCCCAATGGTCGATGAATTTACTAGTTTTTTTTGAAGAGACTTGAACTGCCATTTTTTGGATAAGAGACTGATGCTTTAAACGAGCACAATAACTTTATAGATCTTACTAAGCATGGTTTATTTACTATTTATTGCACAATGTAGGTTTTTATTATCCTGATGTAGAAATTTGCTCGATTTCGATTATGTCTATCTTCTTTGCTGTTTTTGCTCCTTCCCTAACAATCAAAGAAGTCCAATCCACAGGGTAATCT
>CAZSEZ010000102.1:12443-13720 GCA_964606015.1 uncultured bacterium | reverse complement strand
CTTAAGAAAACATAAAAAAATGCTGATTTTAAAAATCTTGACGCCAACTAGCTGGGAATGTGTTGGCAATTAATAATCTATAGTGTTTTAACTAGGTTTATTCGTCTAATTACGTAGATAAATTCGGGTGCAAGTTGATCTTCTATTGTGTCTTGAAGAAAACTAGATAATTGATAAAAATTAATCTTTTTTAACTATAGGTAATTGTTTTTGCTCTTGCACTCGTTTTGCTGATAGTTCATTGAGATTTGACTATATAGCATCGTAAAATCATTGACAAACTTGTTTGATTTGATTTTGTTTTAATCGATTCTTGCTGATAGGAAAGGTCTTCTATGGGTAAGAGCTAGGTCATAGAACTACGACAATGTTCTTATATTATTGAGACCTAATTAAATATATAATTTTGAGTATAAATGCTTAACTAAATATTAAAATCATCGACTTAAAATGCATTTTGGTTAAATAACTTATTTTCACATGACAAGTATGAATGCAGATACTCTCCCGACCAAAGGGCAACTTGAACGCCAGTTGTCTCAGGCCATGCTAATTCTTTATCGGGATCGCTTTGGACAATTGCCATCAAAAGTATCTTGTCAAATTTTTGATGAGAAAGTGGCTATTGTTGCTGAGAATGTTGTCACCAGTACTGAACGATTACTGATTGAAAGTTCTCGCGACGATCTAGTCAAGAATGTTAGAAGTATTGTCAATACAGTTTTTATTCCTGTAGTTAGGGAAAAAATTGATGAAGTGTTACAAGAAAAAGTGGTCGCTATCATGAGTGACTATTGTCTAGAGCACGATTATGCTGGGATTATCGCTGTTTTGGAAAATCCTCCTTCTGTTCGTCATAGTCGGAGACAAAGGTAACTAAGTTTAGTCGATTATTTGTGTAGTGAGTCGAGGTATTTTAAGAGCATTCAGAGGCATCAAAGATTTAGTGTAAACTTACAAGCGCATTACTAAATGTCAGTTTTTGGTAGATTTGATTTATGAAACGACATTTTCAATATATATATTTGCACGGATTTGCTTCTAGTCCTCTGTCAAGAAAAGCTATTTTTCTCCAAGAACAATTTGCTCGGGAGAAAATAACCTTAGAAGTACCCGATTTGAATCAAAATGACTTTACTCATCTAAGTTTGAGTCGTCAAATCAAACAAACTGCTAACCTATTTGCGACTCCTCAGCAGCCTGTAATCTTGATTGGTTCTAGTTTTGGTGGCTTGACAGCTACTTGGCTAGCCCAAAAATATCATCAAGTGAGTAAG
>CAZSEZ010000102.1:0-12424 GCA_964606015.1 uncultured bacterium | reverse complement strand
AAGTTAATTCTTTTAGCTCCTGCTTTTGGTTTTCCCTTTAGTTGGTTTGAGCGTTTCCCTCCAGCAGAATTAGTTCAGTGGCAGCAAACAGGTTTTAAAGATATTTATCATTATGGTGCTAAAGCCAATATCCCGCTGCATTATGAGTTTCTAGAAGATGGTAAGCAGTACCCCCTAGAAAATTTAAAGCGATCGCTTCCTACTTTAATTATTCACGGTAAAAGTGATGCTGTTGTTCCTATAGAAGTGAGCCAAAAATATTTAGAGACTCATGATGAGTGTCAACTAATCGTTCTTGATAGCGATCACGGCTTGAATGATGTTCAAGAAACCATTTGGCAAGCAATTCAAGGATTTCTCTCCAGCTAGACAGCTTCATAAGGCCGCCATCTCAATTAAGAAAAGTCTAGAATGGCATCTGGGAAACAAGCAAATTTACAAGATATCAAAGTCAAGATTTTTGGCTAACAGGTTATGAGTCATTAACTGATAGCTTTTTGTCTGACTAATTTTGTAGCTTATGTAATGATGATTCCCAGAGTCAAACTTTAATTGTCTTGGTTGTCATAGTATGGTTTCTCTTCTACTTTCTTGGTTGCGTAATCTATTTATTGTAAGTGTGGTTGCGATCGTATCTTTGAGTATCTATGCAACTCAAATCGAACCTAACTGGTTTCAGGTTGTCCAAGTGAAGATAAATGTCCCTAAACTGGCAACTAACTTTGATGGGTTCAAGATTGTGCAAATTAGTGATCTTCATGCTGATTATGCTATGACATCTCAGAAATTCACTAAGATTGTTAATCTAGTTGATCGACAAAAGCCAGATATAGTAGCGATTACTGGAGATTTTTTTAGCTATGAACCAAGTCAAAAAGCAGCAGAGCTTCTAGAGAAGAGTTTAATTAACCTTTTACCAAAAGAGAAAACAGTAGCTGTATTGGGTAATCACGATCATTATTATGATCCACAAATACTTAGGCAGATTCTCAAGAAAAGTAACATTCTAGAATTAGAGAATTCAGTCTATACCATTCATCGAGGAGAAGATGTTCTTTCGATTGCTGGGGTAGATGATTATTGGAAACGTAAGGCTCGTTTAGATCTTGTTTTAGAAAAACTTCCTCAAGAGGGAGCAGCCGTGATCATGGCGCATGAACCTGATTTTGCGGATCGTAGTGCTGCCACTAATCGTTTTATTTTGCAAATGTCAGGGCATTCTCATGGAGGACAGGTAAGACTGCCATTTTTTCCTCCTCCAGTACTTCCTGCTTTAGCCAAAAAATATCCTTTAGGACGCTATCAGGTGGGTGACATGGTGCAGTATACCAATCGGGGAATTGGTATGGGCAAACCCCTAGTCCGTTTGGGGTCTAGACCAGAAATTACTGTGTTTACTCTATCTGCTAGTTGATGGAATTGACTGATTGGGCCAATGTTCTTTTCGTTATTTTCTTCTGTTGTCTAGCTGACGATAAACATCTCGCAAGTCTACCCCATGATGAGCTAGCGCAACTAGAGTGTGATAAAAAAGGTCGGCAGCTTCATAGGCAATTTCCTGAGGATTGTCATCTTTGCAAGCCATGACTACTTCCACGGATTCTTCGCCAATTTTTTTGAGTATTTTATTATCCCCTGCTGCAAGCAGTTGGCAGGTATAGGATTTTTCTGAAGGGTTAGTCTGACGATCTTTAATAACTTTGAAAACTTCAGTTAGAGTATCTGCTGGTGGAGGGGTGACTGCACTATCGGCTTGGTGGAAGCAGCTTCTTTCCCCTGTGTGGCAAGCAATATCTCCTACCTGTTCAATAGTAAGTAGTAGTGCATCACTATCACAATCGTAGCGGATTCCTTTTAATTTTTGGAAATGACCAGAGGTTGCTCCTTTATGCCAGAGTTCTTGTCTAGAGCGACTCCAGTACCAAACCTCTCCAGTTGCTAAAGTTTTACTAAGAGATTCTTGATTCATCCAAGCTAACATCAATACTGTGCCGTCAAGATAGTCTTGAGCGATCGCGGGGACTAAACCCTGTTCGTTGTAGCGAACTTTATCTAGAGGAACAGCTTGTTGGAAAGACATCAAAAGGAAAGGTCAAATAAACTACCGCAGTCCATTATGCCACATAGCGTTTCTGTGCTGCTTTGGAGGATTGAGCTGATTGAGTGATTGTTTAGTAAGAAGTGCTTAAATTGTTGCGTTATCAAGTAAGCGTAGGGTAGAAACAACAATTTACATGTCTTCTAGAGATCTTCTCTTGATATCTCAGCTCTGACTTCCAGACACTAGTAAATCATAAATGTCAATTTGCTCAAGATACTCGTAACTAGTCAGATAATTCATCTGATCTGACTTAACTTTATTAGCTTTTTCTACAGTTATTTCTAAGAGTAGTCTGGCATGAGCGATCGCCTCTAGCGAGTTATCAAACTTACTAATAAAGTCATCACTCATGCTAAAACAATAAATTTCCGTGAGAAGAGAATTATAGACTTTGGATTTCTCAATTTTGCTGAAGACAGGGCTAATCTCATCCCACAACAAAAGAATATTTAACATGAAGGTAACTTGTTGAGGATTCCAAAGATAGATCTTACGATCATAAATTCCACTATCTTTTAGCGAAAAAATTACTGCTTCACTATAACTAGAAGGAATAGCTAAAGGTAAAGTATATGACTGCTCGGCAATAAAAACACTACGCCTAAAGCTAAAATTTGATGACATATGGGGAAATAGAAATAAAAATTAGTCAGTAATGAAAAGCTATTTAATTAGCTTGATCTGGTGTATCTACGTATATTCCCTATAATCCTAATACCCTTTCGCTTTATCCGAGCATAAAAATAACGTAAATTCTCGGTGTGAGATATGTCAGATACTTGTGCTTTTTTTGACAAAAGTATTGAGAAGTTTGTATCAAATCTGTTCCAGCCAAAATAATCGAAGTGGATATTTTGGTTGCCGAATCGGGAACTCTAAGATCAATAGGCATAACCTATCCACAACGCAAATCATTTTGAGATCGGAACTAACTAGATGAACGGTGCAGAACTGTTGGGCCAATATCAGTCAGGGAAAAGAGATTTTAGTCGTACTAATCTCAGCCAACTAGAAGCCATCCAAGCAGATTTACAGAATACCGATCTGAGTCGTACCGAACTGGACTGGGCAAAATTAAGCGGCGCGAAGCTTAATGGAGCTAATTTAGATCGAGCGGATCTACTACATGCTCAGCTAATGACTGCTCAATTGTCTGGTTCTAGCCTGAAAGCCGCAGATCTTACGAATGCAGATTTGAGTTGGGCTAATTTAGAAAATGCGGTAATGATTCGAGTCGATCTTAGTAATGCCGTTCTAAAGCAAGCCAATTTAGCTAACGCAAATCTTAGTGATGCGAATTTGAGTGGTGCGGATCTAAGTGGTGCCAACTTAACTGGGGCAAATCTTAGTCGCGCTGATCTTAGCAACGCCAATTTGGAAGGGGTTGATTTGAGTGGGGCAAATCTAAGTAGAACTGATCTCAGTAGCGCAGATCTGAGCAAAGCTAATTTGATGAATGTCAATTTAAACAAAGCAGATCTGAGTGATAGTAATCTCAGAAAGGCCGACTTGCATCAGGCAACTCTCAAAGGTGCGAATTTTCGGAATGCTAATCTCCGAGCTGCTAGTCTTACTGGTGCAGTCCTCAAAGATATTAGTGCTAGTTTGGCGACTATTTCTGAATTGAATCTGCCTGGAGTTAGTAAGCCAAGCACGATTGACATGCGATCGGCAAATTTGGCTGGAGCAAACTTAAGCGGGGTCAATCTTCAGGATGCTAATCTCAGATTTTCTCTACTTTACAAAACCGATCTACGCCAAGCTAATCTGCGGAGTGCTAGCTTGATTGATGTTTACTTGAGAGGTGCTGACCTTAGAGGTGCTAGCCTTAAAAACAGTGTTCTTAGCGGAGTCAATCTGAAGGGAACAGTTATGCCCGATGGTAGCGTTCATCCCTAGTTACTTTATTAAGATTTTGGCGGTTAAAGCAGCTATTTTGGTTGCTGCTCCTGGGTTTCCTCTGACACTTAATAAGTCTTGTCGCATCTTTGCCAACTTTTGTGGATTTTGTAGATAGTCAATAATCATTGCTGCAACCTCTGCTGCTTGCAGTTTTCCGACTAACTCAGGTACGATCACTTTTTTGGCCCAGATGTTAGGCCAAGCAAAAAGACGCTTTTGTTTTAGAACTAAGATATTGATCAGTTTGGCAAAACCGCTACCCAGAAGGGGTAGATTAGCTAAAAGTCCTGGGATACCATCCCAAGAGCGCATGGCATCTAGTTGCTGAGTAGGGAGTAGGACAATCATCGGGATTCCCAAAGAACCCAGCTCGGCCGTATTCGCACCTACTGTTGTTACACACAGTTTGCAGTTTAATAGCTCTTGATAAGCAGGAAAACTCTCGATTAAATAAACTTTGGTTCCTCCGGAGGTTAGGAGATAACTGCCTGACTCTTCACAAATCAACTCAGCAGTGACGTTCCCTAACTGAGCAATTAGTGGATTATTCGTTTTTTGAGCGTAGTGCCAAATAATTTGCGCATTGATAGTTGGTGCAACAGGAAGTACAAACTCTAGTTCTGGTTGTCTAGAGCTTAAGTCTTCTGCGATCGCTAAACAAAGTGGTACTCCTTGCATGAGCTTGGCGGGTTTGGAGCCTGGAAGTAAACCAATTGTGGCTGTTGGTAGTTTTGCAGGAGATTCTGCCACTTCTGAGACGATATCAGCTATCAAATCTCCGACAACTAGACATTTTTTCTGATATTGGGCAGGGATTTTATCTTTAACTTGTGGGTTCATCACGGCGAAAGCATCGATATAGCGATACCACCGAGCTTCCCATTCTGCATAAATTAGAGTCTTGTAGCCCAGACGTTTGCCGATGATCAGAGGATAAAACTGATCCCCCCCTAGAAAAATAACGATGCCATTTTCGTACCAATCCCAGCCAGCTGAGGTTTTTCCCTTTAGCAGAAAAGCAAAAAAATCTGGAGCTGCTTGTACGCGGTCTACTTGAGGATAATTAAGTGCGATCGCGGCTTCTTCTCCTGTAGAGTGAGGGCAAGGGGATAGCACTACTGAGATCCTAGTTTGGGTACGATCTTCTCCAAATTCTTGACGCAAGGCTTTTACTACTGGGCGAACCCAAGTTGCAAGCTCTCCAGGTGCGTTACTGAGAATCAGAATATCGCTAGGATTTTTTAAAGCATTAGAACTAGTCAATAGTCACGAATTAGAAATTAACTTTAAACAAAAAAAGAAGTATCAGAATTTGTGATACCCCGATACTTGATATTGACTTAATTATGCTGTTATCGCAATGATTCGGACTTTTGACGCCTTAATTACGAATCTATCCTCTTTGTCTACATTTCTCTGACAGAGGGTTGTCCATCAATGATTTCTCCAATCAAAACAACATCGGCAACGTTAACAAACAGGCCGTTTTCTAGGACACCAGGAATATTATTAATTGCTTTTTCGAGTTCTACTGGGTCTTTGATCGTCTCAAACTTAACATCGATGACCAAGTTTCCCTGGTCAGTAACGACAGGTCCCGCCTTCTTAATTCCCATACGGAGCTCTGGCTGGCCGCCCAGTTTTTTTAGTGCATTCATCGCTGGAGTCATTGCCATAGGAATGACCTCTACTGGTAACAAAAAAGTCGAACCTAAGCTATCACTTAGCTTGCCACCATCTACAACAACAACAAATTCGTTTGCTAACGCATCTACTACCTTCTCTCTGGTGTGAGCAGCACCACCACCCTTGATGAGGTTTTTACTAGGGTCTACCTCGTCAGCACCGTCGATCGCAATATCTATATGGTCTACTGCGTCCAGGGTAGTCAAGGGAATACCATACTTTTTCGCCAGCACTTCTGCTTGAAAAGAAGTGGGAATGCCAACTATGTTCGACAGTTCTCCCTTAGCTAAGCGCTCCCCTATGTACTCAATTGCATAGGCAGTGGTCGAACCAGTTCCTAGACCAACTATTGAGTTGGACTTAACACGATTAGCAGCGGCTTTTCCTACCTCTTGCTTCATCGTAATTACAGGATCGGCAACAGTATTCATCCTTTTGTAAACTCCCTACAAACTACTTATCTAAACAGTGGAAACAAATTTTGTATAACTAAATTTTTTACAGCAGTATAGAGCCGCTACAGCATCTATCGCTTGCAACAGCTATGTGTTCAACTTATTTTCTAAGGAAGACAAAGAGCAAAAATTGTCTCGTCAATCTCACTCTAGCCTTGCTGTATTTTTATAACCGTATCTTGCTAATGACTGTAAATACTAACTTTCAGCTTAATGCCTAAATCTAGAAAATAAATAATCAGTCGCTTTTGCTACTGCGGCTAGTTGTTAGTTGCTGCTAGCATCTCTTTTAGCTTAGACAATTGGTCTGCCCAACGAGGATCTGGTTGCGCTGTTTGAGTATTTGCAGTACTCATAGCTGCGGTTTGCTTACGATTACGCTTATTCCCTTTGCGTTTGTTGCCGGTTGCTTCAGCTTCGCCTTCTGCTCCCTTGGAACGTGGAAGTGCTTTCTCAATTTTTAGAGGGTTATCCATGAAGGATTGACCGTTATATTTCTCAATAAACTGATCGGCAACTTCGTCACTGGGTACAGTTACAAAAGCAAACCCGCGACATTTCCCAGTTTTGCGATCTTTAATTACTTTTGTTGATACTTGAGGACCCTCTTCTGCGAACATCGCAGCTAAAGATTCCTTCTCAACAACATCTTTAGGTAAATTACCTACATATAAACGGACTGACATGAAGATAAACCTCCCAAGCGGTATCCAAATTTAAGTTATACAAT
The DNA here is from genome assembly GCA_964606015.1 of uncultured bacterium. Taxonomy (GTDB): domain Bacteria; phylum Cyanobacteriota; class Cyanobacteriia; order Cyanobacteriales; family Xenococcaceae; genus Hyella. The sequence continues at coordinate 5,550 of CAZSEZ010000102.1, read as the reverse complement.
AATAAGCATCAAGCGAGACAAACTTTTCTGCTGCTTTATCCCCACTTTCTACCAGAAAAGGAATAATCCCAGTGCTATCCAGCCTAAACTAGCTAGCCTTGGTCAAACCTTTTAACTTTACACGATTATTGACGATAAAAAAAAGTAAACTTCGTGAGAGGACAAAATGAAGTACAAAAAAGCAATTGCTTGTTACCTAGCTCTGACTTTCGCAGAATTTACTTGCTCTGGCGAAATATAAAGCACTTTGATATCTGATCTTATTCATAATTATTACAGAATAGTTCCCCGAATCCAAATGTCATCCAGTTTCTTTCTCTAGTTCTAGTATTTTTGCTAGTTTTGAAACTTTTAAGATCGCACTTATGAGGAGAAATTATCATGCTAAAACAAATTCTGCTTGCTCTGATTGGCTTCTACCGTAGCTATATTTCTCCTTTATTTTTACCTAGTTGTCGTTTTCAACCAACTTGTTCCCAATATGCTATTGATGCAATTCAAGAGTATGGTTCTTTGAAAGGAAGCTGGCTGGCATTTAGGCGAATTTCGCGCTGTCATCCCTTGAGTCCTGGTGGTTACGATCCTATTCCGAGGAAGGGAAATAATCCAGAGTAGTCTTCGCAAGTTTGCGATCTCACATACAAAGATTTAAACTCACTGTTCTAGCTTTTTTTTGAAAAACGTCTGCTGGCTTGTGGCTTATACCAGCGAACTTAGACTTATTTCACTAACTGTATTTCAAAGGATTTGCTGTTGAGTCAGGACGTTAAAGAATTTAAGACGTAAAAAGGCAACAACTTGGATATCAAATCTTTATATAACACTAGTTTTAGCCATTGTAATATGAGCTGAGATGGCTTGGTCAAAGCTAAGGTAAAAGGTTCAGAGGCTATAGGTTTCTGAATAGAACTTTAATCAAGGTTGACGAGCATAGCTGTGTAACTAAGCTGATTGTCGACGATTCGTCGATGTTGACATCTATAAGATGTTCGAGTTTTGAAGGGTTTTGGCTAAAGGTGTAAATCTTTGCTATTTCTGTAGGACGAGTTGAAACTTTAACGCTGTATTGTGACGTAAGAATCTCCTGATTAGATGTTCTACGATTTTTGATATCAGTAGCAAAGTAGTAACTTTAAAGCAGTTCTCGAAACCTGATTTTTGTTTTCTTCTATAGTTATGTGGCTTTGATTCAAGAGGTTGCTCAAGGAATATGCATATTAGTATAGGTATACTGGCGCACAACGAGTCCAAGGTGATCCGTAGGATGTTGTGTTCACTATTTGCTCAGAGTATATTTCAGGGTTCGGATCTTCAGATTGAGCAAGTTGAAGTTGTTGTAGTCCCTAACGGCTGTAGTGATGACACAGCAGAGTTAGCAAGGCAAACGTTACAGGACTTAGTTCCAAGCCAGCAAGCAAGTTTGAGCTGGCAGGTTAGAGAGCTAACAACTCCTGGTAAGTCTAATGCTTGGAACCAGTATGTTCATTCTTTTGCTAGTAATAGTGCTGACTATTTGCTATTAGTCGATTCTGATATCGAGTTTATCGAGCTGGGTACTCTCGAATCAATGCTTAAAACTCTAGAGCGGCAGTCATCTACTTGGGTCGCAGTGGATCGTCCCGTAAAGGATGTTGCAGTCAAGCAGTCCAAGAGTCTCATGGAGAAACTTTCGGTACTAGCATCAGGGATTTCTGGGAATAAAGCCGCCCCAGGTGAGCCAGCTTGGATCTGTGGGCAACTTTACTGTGCTAGAGCAGAGATTTTGCGCCAAATCTGGTTACCTCTCAATATTATTAATGATGATTCTTTCATCTACACCAATGTAGTTACAGCTGGTTTGACTACTCCTGTTAATCCTTATCGAGTTATCCGAGCCAAAGAAGCGTCTCATATCTTTGAGGCTTATACTGATTTGCCTCGCTTACTTCGCCATGAAAAGTGGTTAATCGTTGGGAGTGCGATTAATGAATTGATTTATCAGGATTTACAAGACAATAATGACATCGCTCTGACTATCAGGGCTCGCAACGAAGCTAATGCTCGATGGGTGCAAGAGTTGATTGAAAAGCAAGCAGATCGCCAAGGTTGGTGGCTGATCCCTAATTTCATTTTATTAAGACGTTTTATCAGTTTGGGACAAAAGCCACTTTATAAGTCTTTACTGTTGTTACCTCTTGTTTTCTGCGCTTTTGTCTTGGATGCTTGGTTAGCTTTGAGAGCTAACTTAGAACTGCACCAAGGAAAAGGGCTAGGTTACTGGGGGAAATAATGATAGAGAAGTTATGAAGAGTAAGTTTGAGAGCTTGATACTTCGCTGAATAATCAAAAAATTTTTTAGATATAAATTTACCTTTTTAATAAAAAACGCCATATATCAATCATGAATAATCCTAAAATCGTAATCGGGTTGCCTGTATACAATGGGGAAAATTATCTAGCTGAGGCGATTGAATCGCTTTTGACTCAAACCTTTAGTGATTGGCAACTGATTATTAGTGATAATGCTTCTACCGATGGCACGGAAGCTATTTGTCGAGAATACGCTCTTCAGGACTCTCGAATTGTTTACCACCGTCAGGAACGTAATTTAGGTGCAGCTCCCAATTATAATTTTGTATTTCAACCAGGCGATGCTCCTTACTTTAAATGGGCTGCTCATGATGATCTTTTGAAGCCAGATTATTTACGCCAATGTATTGAACTGTTAGATAATAATCCTAATTTGGCGATCGCTCATTGTCCAATTATGGAAATCGACGCTGATGGTAAGGAGATCGGAGTCACCAGAGATGTCTGTGATTTTTTCCTCAATGGAGCTACTCCTCAAGAGAGATTGAAAAAGGCTCTTTGGACCTATCGTAATTGGGATGTTTTTGGCGTGATTCGTAGTGATTACATGGCTAAAACTCATCTTCACGGTAGCTATTTGGATGCTGATCGTATTTTCTTGGCAGAAGTAATTCTTCAAGGAGATATGGGTTATGTTGAAGAGCCTCTGTTTTGTCTAAGAGTCCATCAGCAGTCTTATACACAAATGATGGCAGCAACAGATAATTTGGGAAAACAAGATTGGTTTAAAACAGACGGCAAGAAAAATCTTGTTCAGCAATTAATTCATAGTTTTAATTCTGGCAGCCTCGAAAATACCTTTGTTAAAGCAACTACTGTATTGATTAAGATTAAGGAATATCTCAGTGCGATCGCGAGATTACCTTTATCCTTTCAGCAAAAGCTAGCTTGTGTTTATGTTCTGCTCGAGTGGATGATTTTGCGTGCTGTTGAGGGTACAACTAAAAAAGATACTTATCGCCAGGAGATGATTGCTAAATACGGTTCTCCTCAAGTAGAACAGACTATGACTGCATAGGTTTTGAGCTGATTGCTTGATAGTTTTTGCCAATTTTTTGCTGGATGCTGCTAATCGGTTTGGTAGGAGAAACAGTTCTAGAATAGTTGGTAGAGTTATCAAACAGACTTTATGAAGTGGCAACTCCAATCACCTACAGAATTACCTCAATGGTATGTTGATGCTGTTAGAGCATACACTCCTAAATCTTCGGGGGAGTTCGCAGCGCAATTATTGTGGCAGAGATCGATTAGAGATCTAGCTCAGCTATCAGGTTATATTGATCCTGACTGTTATCAGCCTCAAAAGACTGAGACTTTTGGGGTAGAGCTGGAGCTGGCGATCTCTAGACTAAAAAAGGCTTTTGCCGAACAAGAAAAAGTAATTATTTGGGGTGACTTTGATGCTGATGGCGTAACTGCTACTAGTGTTCTTTGGGATGGTTTAGGGCAGTTTTTTCCACAGGATATTTCGCTTGGTTACTATATTCCCAATCGCCTAAGTGAATCTCACGGCTTGAACCATCAAGGGATTGCTAAGCTGGCTGCGATCGGTGCCAAGTTAATCGTGACTTGTGATACTGGGAGTACCAACTTATCTGAAATTCAGTACGCTAATTCTGTGGGGATCGATGTTATCGTTACCGACCACCACACACTACCTAATGAACGTCCTCCTGTTACTGCAATTATTAATCCTCGCTATTTGACAACTGAGCATCCGCTTTACACTCTTTCTGGAGTGGCTGTAGCTTATAAACTAGTGGAGGCTCTCTATGCTGCATTACCTAAGATTCCGCAACAACCGTTAGAAAATTTACTCGACTTAGTCGCCATTGGTTTGGTTGCTGATTTGGTAGAGCTAAGAGGAGATACACGTTACCTAGCGCAGAAGGGTATTCAGCAATTGCGCAAACAGGCAAATCCCCAAACTGCTAATCGTCCTGGGGTGACTAAATTACTGGAGTTGTGCCAAAAAACAGGCGATCGTCCGACAGATATTTCTTTTGGGTTGGGGCCGAGGATCAATGCTGTCAGCCGAATTCATGGTGATGCTGGCTATGTAGTGGCGTTGCTCACCAGTAAAGATGTTGCACGCTGCAATGAGTTAGCTCTCGAAACTGAATTAGCCAATACTAGACGCAAGGCTCTGCAAAAAAATACTTTAGTTGCTGTGGAGCGCAGGATTGCTCGGATGGATCTCTCTACTACTTATGCGATTATTTTAGAGGATGCCGAATGGCAGGGTGGAGTCTTGGGGATCGTTGCGGGGCAGGTCGCCCAACAATATAATCGTCCGACAATTCTGCTAAATACTGTGACTGAACCTGATGGCACAACCTATGTTAAAGGTTCGGCTCGTTCGGTCAATGGCATCGATCTCTATCAATTGGTCAAGTCACAAGCTCATTTGTTGCATCGTTTTGGGGGACATCCTTTTGCTGCTGGGTTGAGCCTCTTGGCAGAAAACTTTCCTCTTTTTAAACAAGGTATTGAGCAACAACTTAGCCAACAACTTGAAAGCATTCATTTAGAGCAAACTTTGGCAATTGATTTAGTTGTAACTGTTGCTGACTTGGGGCAAGAACTTTTTCAGGAGCTTAAATTAATCGAACCTTGTGGCATGGGAAATCCGCAACCAAGATTACTTTTACAAAATTGTCGTTTTAGCAATGTCTGGAACCAAAACATCAAAGATCGCCAAGGACAAAAAGTACAGTATATAAAGACTACTTTTAATTTAATTGATGATTCATGCGATCGCGCTTTTCCTGGGAACTGGTGGGGCCATTACAAAGACGAAGTCCTAGAAGATCAAGCTTGTGATGTAGTAGTAGAGCTGGACTATAACACTTACTCTCGTCGCTATGAGGTCAGAATTATCGATCTACAACTGACAGAAAGCAATCATCTGCAAACAACAAATGAGCATATAGAGTACATCATTGATCGCCGAAATCAGTCTGAATTCGAGCCAGAATCGGCTTGTATCTTACAGAGTAAATGTCCTATTGAGTGGAATGAAATTCAGCAGAAATACCACTATGCTGTTCGTAGAGAGCAAAAATTAGTTTTAAATTATCATCAACCAAACGACACTGAAGTCTCCGTTATTTGGCAACAGTTGATTGGTATCGCTAAGTATCTAGCCAGAACTCAGAAGGTTGTTAGTCGAGAACAGCTAAAAGAGAAATTAAACATAGG
>CAZSEZ010000101.1:0-13722 GCA_964606015.1 uncultured bacterium | reverse complement strand
GGGACTCTCAGATCACACGCTCACAGGGAAGGTGGGGTCGGAACAACGCTTACGCTGCGCCCGAAGCAACAGCGAAGGGCTTGGTCTTGACGGAGACGGGGCCGCAGGCCCCCAAACAGGAAAGAAAAGGTCAGCCCGTCAGGGCTGGCATCTGAATATGCGCAAGGGATGGAAGCCGGATGGCCGAGACCGCCGCAGGCGGGCTCGGTTCACGACAGCCCGGCCACCCTGATCATCAAGAGGGTGCGCCAGAACCAACTACTCATCAACGGATGCAAGAGTCTGGTTGTGCATATCCTCGATTGCATCCTTAACGTCGGCGAACTGGGCAGTGCTCAACAGCGATAGCTTGTCGGTGAATTCGTGAGTAGCAACGTCTTCAAAGTCTTCGTTGTATTCAAACTCATCAATAGAGATCGTCGCGACAATCAACTGCTGGCTCTCAAGACGTTTTGCGAGGATGAAATCCATGATCGCTGTCTTGTTCGTTTCGTCTTGCTCCTGCTGAAACGGAGAGTCGATAATCATCGGGCATTTTACGAAGGAATTGAACTTCTGCATGGTGTGCAAGAACGCGAAATACTGCGCAAGCAAAGACCTTGGGAGATCACTACCCAACGCGTTATTCTTTATCTGCCTTTCCAGTGTCTTGTAGTCATCCTCTGAAAGGACACCAACATTTAGAGCATTCAGATGCTCTTTCATACGCGCTTTGTAGTATTCGAGGATTTCCTTTTTGTGCTTCCCGTCGAGCTTCAAGTGATCGGAATTTGCTTCAATCTGCGATGAAACCTGCTGCTCCTGCTCAAGAAACAGGTCGATATCGGTGTTAAGTGATTTCACCATCTCCTTCATGCCTTCGGATGCAATGAGTTCGGAGAGAGTCACATTTTCCTTCGTGCGATTCATAATCGCCTCAACATCAGCCAACCTAGCAGACACTTTTGCATATTCATCTTCGATAGCACCGAGCCGTTCGGAGGCTTCGGCATGCTTCTTGAGCCACTGATCTACCAGGGCGCGGCAATGATCTATGTCGTCAAGAATCCCGAAGCGCTCTACGAATGAATTGGTGAATTCTGTGCCGCAGGTCGGACAGCCAATGACATCCGGCGTGTCGGGAGACTCAGCATACTCATAGTCGGCTTCCAGTTCGGCGATGGCACGGCGGAGCACACCTAGCTCAGTGTCGATGGAGTTTTTCTGACTTCTCAGGTCTTTAAGGCGAATGAGGACGGCCTGCTGCTCTGCGTAGACATCGTTGAAGCGGTCCACGGCCTCTTCCATCTCGGCACGAAAAGCCTGGGGATCAAGATCAACCTGAACCCGCTCTTTCTTACGTCGCACAGAGTCACGCGCTGCCTGCATTGAGACCCGCTCTTTTTCGATATCTGCCAGCTTCTCGCGAAGCTCCAGATCGAGCTTCTTGGCATCGTAGTAGCTCTGCGGACGAACGCCGAGGTGAAACTCGATCATGTTCTTCCGGTAGTCTTTGAACTGCTGCAGGCCGGTGAAAGATGACCAAGTTGTTGACCATCCTTCGTCCTGATCGACGTAGAACGGCAGGAAATAGTATGCGGGACCGGCAAGCCCTAGCTGGGAGTTGGCGTGACGCTCAAGCTGGATATCGAAATTCAGGAGCGGATTGATGAAATGCGCGATCCCTGTTTCTGTCGATATCCCCTTATGCTTCGAGACTAGTTTCTTCTTTGCGTCGAACACGCCAAAATAGCGCTCGTCACGCACGACAAAATACTCCGTTCCGCCGATGTCGATATGGACGCAGTAGACCGGATTGGCCTTCTTCCAAACCGAGTTGTTAAGCTGCGGAGTGTCGGCACCAAGACAGTGATAGAGCGACTTTACGAGCGTCGATTTTCCAACGTCATTTTCGCCCGTTAGGAAGTTGATGTCCGGTGTCAGCTCCAGGCTTATCCCCGCCTTCTCTGCCTTTGACAGTATCCAGATTTGTTTGAAGACGAGGTTTTTCACGCGGCGGCCCCTTCCTTAGGTTTCTTATAAGTTTTCGGAATTCAGATTTCTTCATAATAGATCAGCACTCCAAGCGCCCTTAGGTAGTCCGCTTGTAAATAAGGGTTGAACGAACCTCCCGTGTTCGCGAGAGCTGCGACAATATCTTCCAAAAAGACTGGAACATCTTTTCCCTCCCCGTTCGTATCGTAGATGTGTTTTTTGATGTCCTTGGCGAGCGCTTCGACTTCGCTGTTGGCAGCGTTGTAAAAATCGTTGCTCGCTTGGGGAATCTTCTTCTGTAGGCGCAGGACATCCGCCTGCTTCCAACCGGCATCGATCAGGAGTTTTGAAACAAAACCGATATCGGCGGGTGTTCTGGAGCGCTCCCGTATTGTTGTCAGTGTCCCTTCAACAAAGGGGGCGTCGATACACTTCTTGCCTACGAGTTCGTCCACAGTCTTGATGTCATCGGATGGATGATTATTCCGCCGCGTGATCTCGCCTTGCACAAGCCGTATCCAGGTACGGACACTCAGCCCATGATCTTCGCCGAATTTTGAGCAGAAGAGTTCCATCGCTTCGCCGTTCAGGTAGCTTTGCATCGCGTCGAGCGAAACGCCGGTAACTTTGAAGTGGATTCGTTCGAACTTCTTGGCGTCGAAGCCGGGTAGCTCTGCTTGCAACTTGTCGAGGAGCTTCTTCTTGAACTTCTCGTCAATGTCTTCCGCGCAGACATCCTTATCGGAGAAGTCAAACGCATTGTTGGATACCAGGATGACATGCACGTCATGAGACGCGCAGACACCATCAAAGTTCGCGATCATCTTGGCGAGGATCGAATCCTTGCCCTTTGGCTTTGCTGTAAGCGTGGACCATTTCCTAGGGTTCGGTGAGGATGAAGTCTTGACCTGGCAGAACTCGGCCAGCGTCGGTGCATCGGACGGAGCCAGAAACACCACGTCGTCGTGATACTCGAAGGCGACGAGGTAATTTTCACCCTCGATATGCTTGCGGATCATGCGGCAGAACGCCCAGTTTTTCTGGTAGTCGAACCTTGAGGCACTGTCCGCGCCGGCAACTTCCCGCTGCGGTTTCGAGGTCAAATCTGAAAGCAGATCATTGGGCATGAAAAAGGTCTTTCTAGCGCGCGGCCACTGTAGCGATGTGGCCCGCAAATTCAGTAACGAATGTCTTGAGCGAGGTAAGCTCACTCAAGTGGCGATAGCGGCCGTCCTCAGACGCCTCGCGCGGTGAGGACAGGAATGCGGCACTTGTATAAAGCCCTTCCTGAACAAGGCGCTTGCACAGAAGATCGTAGCGCTGCGAATAGGACGCGCCCTTGAATTCCGGATCGACCGGAAAATGAGGCTCTTTGTCCCTGACCGGTGCGTTGGACTTATCGCAGTCTTCAAGGAGCATAATCCAGCCGAGGAATGGACGCGGTACATCGTCTCCGAATGCGCCTTCGCGATATGCCGTCCAGAGATCATGCGCCGTGCCGATAGCTTCTTCTGAGCGGTTGTTGAAGTTGTTGCCGAAGGAAGGCCCGACCTGTGACTTGAACTCAAGCGCGGCTACCAGCTCTCCGCGATACACTACCAGCATGTCCCAGAGCTTTGTCGGACGAAAGAAGCCGGGAAGTGTGAGGACGCGCTGCTGGACGCAGATGTCGGCAAGAGGCAATCCGTTGGCTTCAACAAGGTCCTGCGCAATCACAAGAAAGCCGTCCATATTCTTGCCTGCCGTGACAGCGCCGCGCGACCCTGCATCCTGGTTTCCGGCTGCGATCTGCGCGGCCTGTGCCGCTTCACGGTTGCCCCAGAACAGCTTGACGGCTTCGCGCGCCTGCGTTTCGTAATCGGCAAGTTCTAAACTCATTATGCGGTAGACCCTTCAAGTAATTTCAGCTCGGCGGCGCTCAGGCCGTAGAGTTCGGATACAATTTCGTTAAGAGTATGTCGGTCGTTGGGTTCGGCGTATTCGGAAAGCCGCTCGCGCAGCTGCTCGCTGACATCCGACCAGCGCGGAATCCTGATCTTGCGCAAGTACTGCGCCTGAAAGCGCAGATATCCGCCGCGCATCTTCGTGCAGTAAAGCCCGACAAACAGGCGCGCGATGCCGGAACGCATGACGGTCTGCAGTGAGTGGACATCCCACTCGTCGGACGTGATGAAGTAGAGATTGTGGTGCGGATACAGCTTGCCTTCTTCGTAAACGATGGAGGCATCGCCCTTGATATCGGGGATCAGAAGCTTTTCGCGATAGGTCAGCTCGGGATAGATGCGGTCGATGGTGCGATACCAGCCGCGCGGATTCTTTTCGGCCACGTGGCGACCGGCAATCTGTTCCTTGCGCTCTTCGAGATAGGCGCGAAGCTTCGGGAATTCCTCGAGATCCACGAGCTTGCCGTCATCGCCGAACGGATTGACGATCCCTTTGCCGCGCCATGCAACGTGGCCATCCAGAATATCCCGCGTCATCACTAGCGGTAGTTTGCGCGACGGCTCGACATCAAGGGTTTCGAAGTCACCGATGAAAGCCTTGTCCGCGCCTGTCGCAACGCCGATGCCGACCTTACATCCGGCATCTTGCAGCGCGGGAAACTGCCCTTCCAGTCGCCGTACAAGCGCCAGCTCATCGAAGGAATCGAGAATCCACGGATCACCGCCCGAGGCGACATCCTTGATTTCGCGCGCATTGCTTTTCTTGGGCAGCTTGGTGGCAGTTAGATCGGCGGCAAGCGATTTGAGGAACTTCGAGTTCACGGCGGGACGGGAAAAGACTCGAGTCGCATTGCCTGCCGTCTTCTCGATCACGGTGATCGCGGGATAGGCGCTCACTTCGGCATGAAAGGCATCAACGCCGTACATGTCCACGTAGGTGGTGAGCGTGTATTCCTTGCTGACGAGTTCGCGAAGCTTCTTGCCGTATTTGTTCTTCATCCAGCGGTCGGCGCAAATGAAGCCGAGCTTGCCGCTGTCTTCCAGTAGCGAAAGTGAGCGCTCGATGAACGGCACATAGATATCGGCACGATCATAGATCGTCCGGTATCGCTGGCGGTACTCGCTCATGAGCACGTCGGGAATACTCTCCTGACGTACATAGGGCGGGTTGCCGACAACGTGGGTGAAGTGGCCGGGAAACTCTGCGAGCAGGAAGTCACCTTGATGAAGCCAGGCATCGCAAAGACGGGCTGCGTCTTTGCTGTTCATGCCGCTCGCGATCAGGCGCGCAGCGACCAGCTCGCGGGTGCCTTCATAGGTTGCGCGGTGCAGTTCGATGGCGCGGATAGCAGGCTCAAGTGCGGCAAAGCCTAACTTGCCCTCGCGTTTCGCAGCGGCAAGCAGGTGGTCGATAGCCGGAAGCAGGAAGTCTCCGTCACCGAACGAAGGCTCAAGGAGCCTGTAATCGGTCAGAGGCGCATCCTCCGAGTAACCCGTCAGATCGAGGATGAAATCGACCACTTCGCGCTTGGTGTAGATCGCGCCGCGCTCTTCGATACCCGCCTCGGTCGCAAGCTTCTCTACGGCTTCTGTGACGGCACAGAAGCCCGTGAAAGAAGGCTGCAAAGCGAGTGTCGCGGTCACGGGCCGATTCCTAACATGAACATACGGAGAACACGTTGCCCTTAATAGCATAGTTAGTACAGAGCCTTCTAGGCCTCGCTAGATGTGGCGGCGGCTTATCCCCAAGGAAAGTGCGCGATTTGCGGGTCCAGCGGCGCTCCGCTGGTGTCCATCCAAGGCGACATTGGCCTTGGCCGTGATCCATCTTCGGCAAGATGGCGGCATCCAAACTGCGTAAGGTTGGTCAGGGTTCCAAGGGGCACGAAGGCTCATTGGTCGATGGGATAGGTCCACGGAAAGGGTAGCGCGAAAGCTCCCTTTCCTGGTCTTGATGAAGTCGTCTCCATGAAGTGGCGGCAACCAATCCGCGCAGGGTTGGTCAGGATTTCACAAGGGCAGGAACGCCCTTTGATCGATGGGTGCAGGGAGAGCGAAGTCTCCCGCGAGTGTTTGACCGGCGATACGGTCTACTGGCTCTGGAATGGGTTCAATGCCCTGGATGAGCCACAGGCCGGGGGTTCCACAGGGGCGCGCAGCGGGCCCCTTGGCAAGAGGGTTTTGTACTACAAAACACATCTTGCGTGACAGACGCAGTGGCCAAGCGCCTTGTAGTACATAAAAATATTATAAGCTGAGAACGAAAAAACCGCTCATAGCACAGGCAATATAGGTCAGCTATTCATACCTTTTTTCGTTGACAGTCCGGGCACTGGAGCGGTATGCTTTAGATCATGACAGACAGCAGCCAACATCCAATCAAACAACCTGGAGCGTCCGATGGTTCGCGTCGTGCGGCCAATGTTGCGAAAGTTGTAATTATTGCTGGCCTTGCAGTCGCTGCATTCGCGTTCGCTACATCCGACTTATCGGAGAAAGATGTATTTGAAGGGCGCGCAATCTCTCAGTCTGAGCCAACTCCGAGTGGTGGCGCAGCGCTGGGTCTTCAGCGTCAACCATAGCACTGCTCTCTATTCCTTTGACGATACGACTGACAACCAGACTCCACCGAGCACGATGATGCTTGCGCCGATCCAGAACGTCAGTGATAGCGTATCTCCGAAGAATAGGAATCCGATTACTGCACCAAAGATAACGATTAGATAGTCGATTGGCGCCAGCAAGTCTTCGTTGGCGAAATTGTATGCGTAAATCAGCGCTAGATTTCCAGCGAAACCAGCGGTTCCTTGAAGAACCAGTAGAACACTATCCGCGATACCGATTGGCCTAAATGCAATGCCAACGGTATCTTCTATAGTCACTATTGATAGTGTGTCAGCATTTGAAAAGGCAGAAATTCCCTCCATCCAGAAAAAGTGGTGCGCAGCAATTCCGATCGAGAAGACCAATGCTCCCACAAGGGCGGAGAATGCAAGTGTTTCGATCTCGTTCGCACGTTGCTCAGTTTGCTCAATCTGCTTGGTTAGGGCGGCTTCGAGACCAAAAAATATTGCAGCTAGAAATGCAAAAAGTGATGCTCCGAGTGCGATAGACCATTCGGAGCTCCCGAGGGATACATAAATCCCGAAGAACATCAGCGCGATTGGCAGGAAAACACTTGCCCTAGCCCTCTGTCCACGAAGGGCCCAGGCAAAGAAAATTGCCGCAGCAGGATGTAAAAAGGAAATCAGATAGACAGACGCGAGGCTGCCGCCGGCAAACGCAAGATAGAACCAAAGTGCAGTTAATGCCCATACTATGCCGCGAAACGACTGTAGCTCGATATCTGGAATAGAAAACAAGTTCGAGATTTGAATCCCGCTCATTCGCATCCAAAGTGCGGAAAGCGCGAGTATTATCGCCGACCTTAGAAATAGGACCTGGAATGTTGGAAGGGCGTCGCTCTGCTTTTTACCAATTGCATCCATGACGGCAAAGAACAGTACACAAAGCACCATCAATCCTATGCCCTTGAGCTGATTACGCACCATTCACATCCCCAAGTTTGTAGCCTTTTACTTCAAAGACAAAGTCGTACATTCAGATCAAGACCTGCTACAGGTTCTACCACGCTTACCACATTACTTTACGTGACAAAGCCTCGAACATATCTTCTCCTTCAGTAGCGCCACTAATTCCGGATCACCCCGCTCATACTCATCAGGTATGTGCAGGGTTAGTATCTTGCTATCTGCAGGGCGCTGCTTGAACTTCTTCCTGATCCGCTCGCGGTGATGGGTTTCCATTGCGAATATCGTGTCCGCTCTCGCCACCAGCTCCTTTGTCAGCGGACGCGGCGCATCCGGCGATGTTCCAGCTGATAGCACCTCAACACCCGGCGTGTCCTTGAACACATCCTCGGCAGTTGGGCTGCGCAGCTTGTTGGCTGTACAGACAAACAGCACAAGCGGCTTAGCTTTCTGATCGGTGCTCATGGCACTCATTCCATTCCTAGATCACTCAACACATGGGGACTCAGTAGCTTGTGCGGCGGTCTAATAATTTCAGTTTGGATTTCTTCAAACGCTTCGTCGGTCCGGATGGCGGTGAAGGGATAGCTGGCGTGTGGTCCCGCCCCGGCGATACCCATCATCGCCCCGCGTAACCTGCGGACGGACTCGCCGTCACCAGGGACGGGATTGACGGACCAGGCCGTGTAAATCTTGCAGCCTTGGGTTTCACGCGTGAACCCAAAGAGCATGATATTGCCGCCCACATAGAGCGCGCCGCCATCATCACTCTGTTTGATGATCAGATCGGGTGCATCCGGATCGGTGTAGTTCTGTTCCTCTGTGAAACTAGTGAAGCCGCCCGATGTCTTGATCCGCAGACGAGAGACAAGCACACGCTCTGCGCGCAAGGCTGGAATGCTCCAGGCAGGCCGGAATATCCGATAGCAACCATCCAGATCAGACAGGTCCCTTGCCAAGGGCCTGCCGAGCTGCGCGCCATAGTTAGCAGCGAAGCTGGCAAGGCCCGGCGGCAAACCCTTCTCTGGATTGAACAGCACTGTGCGCGGCTGAGCTGTGCGTTCAAAGAACTCATAGATGGCCTGCTTCTTGTGAGCGCGGGCATTGAGCAGCGCATCCGGCCCGCCATCATGCCAGCGCTTGAGCGTGCCATCATCGATGACGCTGCGCGCTTTATCCGACGCCTGCCGGATTGTTTCCAGCGCGCGGGCATCCGCATTGATCATCTCGGCAAGGCGCTGCGCCGGGTATCCCCGCTCGCTAAACACCTGATCAAGCGCGCCCCAGAGCGCTTCATGCTGTTTTCTTGTTCCATCCCACGGCATGGCTGCCTCTGTATTCTTACCTGCTATCAGGTACTTCGCATTTGTTCGCATATATGCGCTTTAATGCGAAGTCTATACGCGCAAATGAATTCTTAGCCGCAATTTTTGCCCCGCAGCTCGCACCCATCTCTTTGTCACGTTCAACGCAGACACGCTGAACAAGGTAAGTGTCAGGCCCAAAGAGGAGAACAGAGATGACAACACCTTCGACGCAGCGTGCCTACGAGACCGGCAAGTCAGGGGGGACCGTCAATACAAACGGTCTTTCCTGGCAAGACAAGCAGCGGATCGACGCTGCCGTCAATGCTGGCCGCCAAGGCAAATAAGCGCTGCTGATTGAGCAAGGCGCGGGGCGGGAAACGGCCCCGCGCCAATTTTTTTTGAGAGCAATAAGAACTGAGATCGCACCCATGCAAACCCTTCTGATTGGTGACACCTTCTATGAGCTGTGCCCGCGCTGCGGGCTTGGCGGTCATTGCCGAATGTCAAAAGGCGATCCGCGCCGCTGCCCGCATCGACTGCGGCTGCGCCATCAGTTTCCCTTGGCAAAAGAAGAGTGGTGCGATGACCGGCGCTCCTAACTCAAATCGCAATCCAAAACGCGGCTCGCCGACCGGCGCGCTGCTTATGGGCGTTTCACTGCTTGCTCTCGCCAGCTACTGGCCTGAGCTGACCGGTGCGCAGCCCGATGCTGCTGATCACCTCTATCTTGGCTTCATGAAGTTTATCGGCGGCCTTGCCGTGCTTGGCGGTCTGACCGGCTATTACAAAACATGGGTACAAGCACAAAAACGCGCTGAAGCCGAAAAGCCTTCGGGCACGTTCGGCGAAGCCGCGTTCGCCACACTTGATGAATGCCAGCAAGCCGGTCTGCTTGATCCGAACGGCTTGTTCCTTGGAATGCTTGATGACCAGCCGCTCTTCTATTGCGGCAAAGCACACTTGCTGACCGTCGCGCCAGCGCGCCAGGGCAAGGGCACCAGTGTTGTGATCCCGAACCTGCTCCATAGCCAGGCATCGGTCTTCGTCACTGATCCCAAGGGCGAACTGGCGGCGGTCACTGCAGAGCACCGGGCGGAGTACTTTGGGCAGGATGTCTTTGTGCTGAACCCGTGGGGTCTGCATGGATTGCCGCAGCATCGCTGCAATCCACTGCAGCCATTGATGCAGGCAGCTGATGATCCGGCGTTGCTGCGCGGGATCGCCGATGAAGCGAAAGCACTCGCACTCCAATTGCTTCCTGAACCCGAAGACGGACGGAACCGCTATTTCCGGGAAGGGTCGCGCACAATCCTGCGCGCCTTGATGCTGCATCTGGCAACGCGCGGACAGCCCGCGCTTTGCGCCCTGCCGGAGATGTGGCGCGTGCTTTCAAGTCCAAGGCGGCTAGAGAGCATCGTGCAGGAGATGAGTGCATCGGAAGCGCTCTTCGGCATGGTGGCCGATCTTGGCGATGATCTTGCCTACCAGATGAGCGAAAGCCCCGAGCAGTTCGCTGACTTCCGGCAAGGCGCGATCCAGGCGCTTGATATCTTCGATCCGCTTGGCTGGCTCGCTGATGCCGTCAGCGGCAATGACGTTGATTTCGCAAAGCTCAAAGAGGGCAAAACGAGCATCTACCTGGTGATCCCGCAGGATAAGATCGCAACGCATGGGGCCTGGCTCGGTCTTGTGACCCGGCAAGCGATTGCGGCGGTCGCCGGATCGCAGGGCAAAAGCGACGTGCTGTTCGTGCTCGATGAGTTTGCCAATTTGGGCAAGCTCGTAGGGCTCGCGGAAAGCCTTACGGCACTGCCCGGATTGGGCGTGCGCGTCTGGGCCTTTGTGCAGGAGCTTTCCGAGCTGATCCGCATCTATGGACCGCACACCGCAAGGACTGTGCTCAGCCAAGCTGAAGTCACGCAATTCTTCGCCGTCCAGGACGACGGGCTCGCAAGAACGCTCTCAGCAGTCCTCGGGCAGCGCACCGTCAAAACGAAGAACTTCAATCTGGGGCGCTTTGAAGATGATGAGATCGGCGAGTCCGTTAGCGAAACAGGCAGGCCGCTCATGGCGGCTGATGAGATCAGGCAGATGGCTCCTGACGAGCAGCTTTTGCTGATCAGTCGTCTGCCGCCAATCAAGGCAAAGCGCATTCCGTTCTGGCGCGTGCAGCCTTGGTCCTCATGGGCCCGGGCTAACCCGGTGGAAGGCAATACACCAAGCGCCGCGCCACTTTTGAGATTGGAATACGAAGAGAAAGAGCAAAGCGATGGGTGAGTTTAAGGTCAAGGTCGTTGGCGCAAAGCCGCCGCGCAAACCGGACGGCAAGATGCGCCGCGCTGTAAAGCGCATACGCTCAAACATGCGAAAAGCGCTGATGCGCCCGCGCCGGATCATGCTCGCAGCGCTGGCCGGGTTCGTGCTGATCGCCGGAACGCCGCATGTAGGCTGGGACTATGAGTGCCGTCATCCGATGCATGGGCCGGGCTCATGCCGCTCGGTCGCCTGGTGCGCCTATTACGGCATTCAAGGACGGCAGATCGCGGTGCCGCGCGATGGCAGACAGTGCGGCCTCTTCAAGGTGCTGCCGTTTGATTGGGGCCGCCTGCTTGGCGGCGCGTCAAGGAGTCAAATATGAGCAAGAGTTACAGAAGAGCAGACACAGAGTTTTCGGCAGATGGCCGCACTGTTTTTGCCACGCTGCGCATTGACCGCAAGGACTACGAGTTCGCGCGGTCATGGGCAGAATTCCACGCGCGGGCCGACCCTTATGGCACGGCAGAAGACCAACTGGAGGGCTATCTGAACATGGCGCTTCTAGAGGCGAAAGCGCGCGCAAACTGGCGCGCTCCGCCAGAGATAAAAGCGCTATATCTCCCGGTGAATAGGCGTTCTAGCGCAGCCAATGACATGGATGATGGCATTCCATTTTAGGCTCGCAAATTTGAAACGGCACAAAACGAAGTGGTATAATGGAGGTAAGGCACACAAAGATGCCTATCTCCGGAAAGGTTAAGGAGATGAAAGACGAATTCAGCACCGCAGACCGCAAAGGTCTGAGCGACATGTTCGGTGCGTCCACTAAGCAAACCCTGAGCGTTGATGTTCAAAAGTACCAGGATTTGCTGGATGGCTCCGGTCTCACAGATGAGCAAAAGCAGCAAGTGCTCGAAGCCTTGTGGTCGCTTATCATGAACTTTGTTGAGCTTGGTTTTGAAGTGCATCCACTACAGGAAGTCTGTGGACAAGATGATGCTGAAGACACTGAGCACGCAAAAGACGCCTTTGATGCGGTAAACTTCGAGCATCCAGAACCTGAATAATCACGACGGACCAAGGCCCTTTTTTTAGGGGCCGGTCTGGAGGCAGATATGAACAACGAAAACAGCAACATGACAGGCACACGCAGCGCGGTAATTTATTGCCGTGTGTCCAGCACCAAGCAGCGCGTTGAAGGCAGCGGTCTTGAAAGCCAGGAACAGCGCTGCCGCGCCTATGCTGATGACAAAGGCTACGAGGTCGAAGCGGTCTTCCCTGATGATGTCAGCGGCGGCGGTGATTTCATGCACCGCCCCGGCATGGAGGCACTGCTCAGCTACCTCGAAGCGCAAAAAGGCAAACCGTATGTGGTCATCTTTGATGATCTCAAGCGCTTTGCGCGCGATACGGAATTCCACCTCAAGCTTCGCCGTGAGTTTTCCCGGCGCGGCGCGACCATCGAATGCCTGAATTTCAAGTTCGAAGACACGCCCGAAGGTAAGTTCATCGAAACCGTTATCGCCGCGCAAGGCGAGCTTGAACGCGAGCAGAACCGGCGTCAGGTCGTCCAGAAAATGAAAGCAAGAGTCGAAAGCGGCTTTTGGGTTTTCCGCGCGCCGGTCGGTTACCGCTATGTCAACGCCGATACTGGCGGTGGTAAGATATTGGTCCCCGATGAGCCTCTGGCGTCGGTCGTAAGGCAGGCACTGGAAGGCTATGCAAACGGTCACTTCGCATCACAGGCGGAAGTGCAGCGTTTCCTGGAGCGTGATCCTCACTTCCCGAAAGATCGCACAGATGGCTCGCTGCGGCCTATGACAGTCAATCGGCTGCTCAAGAAGGTCGTCTATGCGGGGTATGTCGAAGCGCCGAAGTGGGATGTGAACTTGCGCAAAGGTCAGCACGAAGGGCTGATCAGCTTTGAGACCTACCAACGCATTCAGGATAACCTTGAAGGCAAGAAGCGTGCGCCTGCTGCTCGAAAAGACTTCAATGAAGACTTCCCGCTGCGCGGTTTCGTACAGTGTGATTGCTGCGGGAACGCGATGACGGCGGCCTGGTCAAAAGGAAAGAGCCGTCACTACGCCTACTATCGCTGTGAGACACGCGGCTGCGAGGCTAAGAGCAAGTCAGTGCCGCGCGCAAAGATCGAAGATGGCTTTGCAGAAATCCTGAAAAGCCTGCAGCCGGTTCCGGCGCTGTTCAAGATCGCGAAGGTCATGATCCGCGATGCATGGGACATGCGCCTTACTGATGCGCAGAACACGAAGAAGGCACTCGCCAAGCAGCTCGCTGATGTGGATCGCCAGATCGAGAACCTGCTGGATCGGATCGTAGACGCGAACAGCGCGACTGTGGTCAGTGCTTATGAAGCGCGGATCGAGAAGCTGGAACGCGAGAAGATTGTTCTCAAAGAGCGGATCGCAAAAGCAGTCCCGCCAAAGGGACGGCTGGAGGAATGTATTGAACACGCCCTCGAATTTTTATCAAACCCTTGGAATATATACAAAAATGGAGATCATGTGATGCGTCAAACTGTACTGAGATTGGCTTTTGCAGAGCCTCTCAGATACGGCCCAAATGGGGTGTATGGAACACCAAAATTTTCGTTCCCATTCAGGGCCTTAACGGAAAATTTAAGTGGAAAAAGCGAGATGGTGCCCCCAGAGAGACTCGAACTCCCGACCCACTGATTACAAATCAGTTGCT
>CAZSEZ010000100.1:0-13748 GCA_964606015.1 uncultured bacterium | reverse complement strand
AGCTGCTGCATCTACGGTGCGAAAGTCTACGGAGACTTCTCCCACACTACCTTGAGTTCTGATTATGGTGACTTGAGCTGCACCTGCTGCCTCATCTACTTGAAAGAGGTTGCTTTCTAGTCCGATTACTCCCGCTGAAATCGGTTCTTCAGGTGACTCAGGTGATTCACTTATTTCGATGATCCCTCGAAATTCACCGACAAAATCGTTGGGCAGATCGTTCCATTCCCCTGAACTATTATGATTGATTACGACGTAGTCTTCTCCATCGGGAAAATCTCCACCAAACTGGTAATTATTAGGCTCATTAGCTGCCCAGTTTGTATAGGTTATGGCTTCCCCACTTGCCCATTCAAATTCACCTTCTGTTGCACGATCATTAAACCCGATCCAAAATTGTTCGGTTTGCCCAAATGTTTCTCTCAGCCATTCTTGTTCGTCAGCATCATTAATCGTCACAAGATGACCACCCAAGGCTTGGGCCTCAGCCTGTGCTTCTTGCCAGCTCAAAGCTCTAGAGGTTAATTGATAGGTGCTGCCATTGAAGGTTGGCAAAATACCCTGATATGCTTCTAAGACCAGTACAGAGCCAGGGTCTATCTCTCCTATTGTGACTTCTAAATCCCAGTCACCACCTAAACTTGAGTGCCCGGTGAGGTCGTTACTGGCTGCTACGTCTGCTTGGGTCAGTTGGCTAATCTGTTCGAGCAATGCCAATCCATCATCACCAGCAGCTAAATTACAACCATAAAATAATAAGTCTCCGTCAGCAGTTAGAGTATTACCCCATTGCTGTAATTCTTCGGCATAAGTAGTTAAGGAGTTTTGATTGAGGAAAGTATCTCCTAGCTGCAAAGAACCACTTTCGCCATGAGAGATGATCTGAATACTATTAAGCTGACTATAACTGGTTAGTTGCTCTGTAATCTGTTCGATCCCATTACGATTGGCATCTAAGAGAATGATCTCGGCGTTCTCTATCTCTGCAATTAGTGTCTGATAATCAGTGACACCGGAGTCAATAAAAACAAGATTTGAGGCACTTTCTGACCCCAAGGTAGAGCTAGTAAACGTCATTAGTAGAAACAGGCTTAATCAATATTACCTAAATAATACACCTGAAAGAGTGTTCGGTAAATTAATCATATTTCTGTGTACGAAAGCTGATATAAAGTAACAATTTAGGCCAAGAAATATTCACGATTATCTTGTAATTATGTAGAAGATTTAAAGCAAATTGATTTACTGAATATATATTTTCTATTTGATATGGAAACAATTAAAAACTAATAAGCAAGTGAGAATAAAGTTTAAAGGTTTATTGTCAGGCTTATGTCATTTCTTTGAATTGCAAGATATTGCACTACGGAGCGGTTATACAAAGCTAAATACTTGAGTTTACAGATATCTCCTAAGCTAAACAGGCAAAATAGAATGCTAAGATTTCAGACTATAACTAAGTATTTCGATTCTGCTAAGTGGGGAAATTAAGAGGCTGATGGATTTACAACTATTGGGTTTAAGCTTTATCACTGTATTTTTAGCTGAAATTGGTGATAAGAGTCAGGTGGCAGCGATCGCATTAGGAGGAAGCTCTAAGAATCCTCGGGCAGTATTTTTTGGTTCTACAGTAGCTTTGATTTTGGCGAGTTTTTTAGGAGTTGTGGCAGGGGGTGGAGTTGCCCAGTTTTTACCAGAGAAATTGTTGAAGTCTTTGGCTGCGATCGGTTTTGCAATGATGGCTTTGCGCTTATTGTGGATGCCAGAAATAGCAGATGATTAGGAGAATCTGGAGATTATTTGCTGATTTTAGGAACTTGTATCAAAGTTAACGAGATCTTGAGTGTACTCTTGGCTTAATTTATCGACTTGAGTTTTGAATAGTCAATGCCTCAAACTTAATCAGTGCCAAGGTTATGACATAAAAAACAAAGCCACAAAACTAAACTTCTAGCTCTGTGGCTCCCTGCCAAGGATGAACTTAGTTTAACAGGAATCTTTTTAAGAGTTGCTCTCCAGAAATTTTGCTATTTTCGTCACGGCAGATTCTAAAATTGCTGGTTCTTTAACTAGAGCAAAACGCACATAGCCTTCTCCAGATCGACCAAACCCTGCTCCAGGAGATAGCGATACACCAGTTTGTGCGACTAATTGTGTACAAAAAGTGATCGAGTCTTGCTGCCACTTGCTAGGTAGCTTTGCCCAAAGATACATGGTTGCATCGGGTTTAGCTACTTGCCAGCCAATTTTGTGAAGAGCAGCAATCAAGCTATCACGACGTTTTTCAAAGATCTTGACTGTTTCATCGACCATTGATTGGGAGCTGTTTAAAGCTGCGATCGCACCATTGAGAATACCTCGGTATTGATTAAAATCTACTACTGCTTTGATCTGTTTGAGAGCTGTGATTAGTTCTGGATTACCGATAGCGTAGCCGACGCGAAATCCCCCCATGTTATAGGATTTAGAAAGGGTAAAAAATTCAATTGATCTTTCTTTTGAGGGGTCTGCTTGCAGTATTGAGGGAGGTTTGGTTGCCCCTGTAAAGACCATATCCACATAAGGAAAGTCGTGAACCAAAACTAAGTTATGCTTTCGACAAAAAGCGACGGTTTCCTGGAAAAAACTGAGAGTTGCTGTTCCTGCGGTGGGGTTGTGAGGATAGCTGAGTACCATCATTTTGGCTTGAGCTAAAATTTCTTGAGGAATATCAGCAAAGACTGGTAAAAACTTGTTGGCTGCTAGCAGAGGCATGGTGTGGATTTGCCCCTCAGCTAGATACACGCCGCCCGCATGGGAGGGGTAGCCAGGATCGAGTAGCAAGGCATAGTCTCCTGGATTGAGAATTGCTAAAGGCAAATGGGCTGTTCCTTCTTGGGAGCCAATTAGCGCTAGTACTTCCGTTTCTGGATTTACAGCAAGTTTAAATCTGGCTTCGTACCACTGGGCAGCAGTTTCCCGAAATTCTTTGGTGCCGTTGTGGAGTAAGTAGCCATGAGTATTAGGGTCTTGAAGAGATTTTGAAATCGCGTCTAGAGTTGACTGCTGGGTAGGAAGATCAGAAGAACCTAAGGATAAATCAATGATAGTTTTGCCTTCGGCGATCGCTTTTCCTTTGGCTCGATCCATATCTGCAAAAACGTTACTAGATAGAGGTTTAAGGCGATCGGCTAACTGCATTATATTTTTACCCAGAGCATTAATTTCCCAGACTTTAGCTTAATATACGCCATGAAGAAAATTGCAAAAGCTCGATAGAACAATAATTGATCAAGAGAAGAATGATAAGATTCGTGAGCGATCGCAAATAATGACTTTAACCTCATGCGTCAAATAATCACTAAAACAGTCTCCATGACCACTAGAGATGGTGTGAGACTGGATGCAGATATCTATCGACCTGATACGACCGAAAAACTGCCAATCCTGTTGATGAGACAACCCTATGGCAAAGCGATCGCTTCTACTGTGGTTTATGCTCACCCCAAATGGTACGCAGCGCAAGACTATATAGTTGTTATTCAAGATGTGCGAGGTCGGGGGACTTCCGAGGGAGAATTTAAACTTTTTGGGCACGAAATAGCTGATGGCATAGATACCATCGATTGGCTCTCTCAATTACCAGGCTCTACAGGCAAAATAGGCATGTATGGCTTTTCCTATCAGGGGATGACTCAGCTCTATGCAGCTGTAGGGAAGTCTACGAGTTTAAAAGCGATCGCACCTGCTATGGTCGGTTATGACCTCTTCAGTGATTGGGCTTATGAAAATGGTGCGTTTTGTCTCTATGCCAATTTGGGTTGGGCGATTCAATTAGCAGCAGAGACTGCCAGACTCAAAGGAGATGAAGAGGCTTACTTACAGCTTTATCGAGCTTCTCGTAGTTTGCCCCTGAGTGGTTCTGTTCCTGCACTACCAGAAGTGATGCGCAAGTATGCGCCTGATTCTTTTTATCATGATTGGCTGAAGCATTCTCAACCAGGAGAGTACTGGCAAAAGCTTTCCCCAAAATATTTATTAGAAGATGTCGATTTGCCAATGCTCCATATTGGAGGTTGGTTTGATCCTTATCTACGAGGTACGCTCAATCTTTATCAGGCCATGAGCCAAAAAAGCCAGCATCCTCAAAAGTTAATTGTGGCACCTTGGGCGCATCTTCCTTGGGGCAGCAAACTAGGAGCTAGAGACTATGGGATAGAAGCCCAAAACTATATCGATCAAATGCAAA
The DNA here is from genome assembly GCA_964606015.1 of uncultured bacterium. Lineage (GTDB taxonomy): Bacteria > Cyanobacteriota > Cyanobacteriia > Cyanobacteriales > Xenococcaceae > Hyella. The sequence goes on along the minus strand of CAZSEZ010000100.1, from coordinate 9,520 downwards.
TTCGTTGGTTCGATCATTTTCTGAAAGATATTGACACAGATATTACTAAGGAGGCTTCAGTATCACTCTTTGAAATGGGTAGCAACCAATGGCGCGAATTCGATCATTTCCCTACGGTAGAAGCTTCTGATCAAGCAAATAACTATTACTTAGCGAGTAATGGACTAGCAGCAACTCAAGAAAATGCAGGGCTGCTTTTATCAAAAGAAACCATAGATATAAACAGGTCCAAGAGCGATAGCTCTGACTTAGCAGACTTTTCTGTTAGCGAAGATATTATCGTTCATGACCCTTGGCGACCAGTTCCAGCATTGGGTGGCCATGCCACTTTCCCTGGCGGAAGTTTTGATCGTGCTGCTTTAGACTGTCGTAGCGATATTTTGACCTACACTTCTGCCCCTCTAGAAGCTGAGCTTCATGTAGTTGGAAGTCCTATGGTTGAGCTGTATTGTGAATGCGATAAGTCTAGCTTTGATATCTGTGTGATCCTTTCAGAAGTTACTCCAGAGGGCAAAGTCTACAATTTTAGCCAAGGCTATATTCGAGCTAGTCAGGCTGAAAATCTGATTACGATTCCTCTACAAGCTACTTGCTACCAAATCAAGACAGGTCATAGTATTCGTCTCAGTATCGCTGCGGCCTGTTTCCCTGCATACCCTGTTAATTCGGGGATGAGTCGGTCTTTAGCAGAGTCTCGGCTCATAGAGAGGGAAATTATCACAGTTTCTATTTTGTCTGGTGAGGATTATCCTTCTGCTATTCGGTTCGCGATTTCCTGAGTAACTAAAATCCTTTGACTCATCTAGATCTGAACTAGCCAAACACGCCACTCCAGGTGGTAGAGATAAAGATTAGTACCGCGATCGCAGCTAACAGGGTTTCGATCACATTACCAATAATCGAACTAACAACGATGCCCATACTTACTTTGAGGGCTTGTTTGAATCTGGCTCCTGTTTCTAACCCCGAACGGTAAAGATATTCCCCCGCAAATGAGCCAATGACTGCCCCTGCGAGTAAGCCAAAAATTGGTCCGCCAATGGGTAAAGCGGGAATTAAGCCTAAGAAGCCTAAAACCATTCCTGCGATCGCGCCTCGCTGGCTCCACTTGCTAGCACCACTCTGCTTAGCGCCCCAAAACAGAGCAAGATATTCAATTCCTGCGCTCAAGATCAAAACAACAAAAATCAAAACCAATGACAAATTGACTGCTGCGAAATTAGTGGCAAAACACCAAATCAAAATCGCCGTTAGGATGATACTGCTACCAGGTAAACCAGGGATAATCGCGCCAACTACGCCAACTCCCATTAGTGCTAAAACGATCCAGTATATTGTGATGATGTCCATTTCATACCTTCCTAAAGCCTTGGTGCTACGATGCTGGCAAACTCTTGTCTTCCTTCGGTGAGATTGCGGGGGATGCCATTGGGATAAATTTGTTGAATAATTGCCTTTAGCTCTTCGATGCGATTACCAGGGTCTGGATGAGTGCTAAAAAATTCGGGTTGAGTTTGTCCGCCACGGGCGCGGTCAAGCACCGCCATCAACTCCACTATTCCCACAGGATTATAGCCAGCTTCGGTCATAAATTGTAAGCCTAAGCGATCGCTTTCTAGCTCGTCTTCCCGACCGTACTTGAGGTTAACCATTTGATTGACTGCCCTGGCTAAGATAGCTGCATTGCGACCACCGTCTGCACCTTCACTAGCTGCAATTCCTACCGCACTGACAATTGCTGCTCCTAGTTGTTGCTTGGCGACATGTTCTGCTCCATGTCTAGCTACTACATGAGCCACTTCATGTCCGAGGACTCCTGCTAACTGGGCTTCGGAGTTGAGTTGTCCCATCAGTGCTGCGGTGATAAAGACTTGTCCCCCAGGTAGAGCAAAAGCGTTAACTGTGCGGCGGTCGCGTAACAAATGAAATTCATAAGGATAGGGAGCATTAGCCGCAGCCGAGTTTCGTACTATTCTGGCTCCTACTCGATCGACATAAGCTTGTAAGGTTTGGTCTGGGTAAAGGCCTCCATGCTGAGATGCCATTTGCGATCGCGACTGCTTTCCTAAGACAACTTCTTGTTGAGGCGTCATTTGGACACGTTGCTTTTCTCCTGTAACTGGATTTTCGCTAACATTCCCAAAGTAGTTAAGCAGACCAAAAACTGCGAATACAAGACCAATTATGAGACGAACAAATAATCTAGGCACTTTCTTTATTAGTTAATCCTTGCCAGGATAATACCATGTTCTTTTAAGTATAAATACGTAGTAAAAACTAAATTTTTCTAAGTTTTTCGCTGATGTCAAATATCCAGAAATGGCAGGAATAGCTATAATTAAGCCGAGTCTAGAGTCATTTCTGTCTGAGAGTTTTATGTCTACTTTGTCTGCTTGGCGTTGCTTATCTTGGTCTGCGGTAATGATAGTTACTGGAGTGATTGCTGCTCCTGCAACTGCTCAATTGCGATTGTATAATCCTGTTTCCTTAGCTTCAGATAAAGAAGTTGCCGATACTCTAACTGAAAAGGATATTCCCACAGGTGAAGGTGGTTTTGCTCGTGACTACCATGTGGAACTGTATAAAGGAGATCAAGTTGCGATCGACCTGACTTCTGATGAATTTGATACTATGTTGACTCTGATTGCCGAAGATGGTTCGACAGTAGCCGAAAATGATGATGGTCCTGATGGTTCGACTAACTCTCTGCTTTTTTCTCGGATTACTGAAAATGGTAACTATATCGTGCGGGTCAGAGCTTTTGGTGAAACCAGTGGTGGCAAATTTAACCTCAAGCTGACCAGGCTGAAATCAGCAAGTAAATAAGTAGCTAACTATAAACAGGTTGGATTTGGTCAGAAAAAGAAATCAATATTTGATAGCGTAGGGTGCAAAAAGAAGAAAAGGCTGAGTTTGAACTAGGAAATGCTTTTTTTAACCCTAAAAGTAAAATCGTCCGGGATTTAGGGGTATTAGCTGCTTTTGTTTATCAGCAGGAACGAGGTAGCCTCAAAATTCTTGAAGCAATGGCTGGCAGCGGAATTCGCTCTCTGCGTTATTACCTTGAAAGCAATGCAGATCATATTTGGGTCAATGAAGGCAATCACGAACTCAGCGAACTAATTGGGCAAAATCTCAGGACAACTATTCCCCCAGAAAACTATCGTCTGACTCACTGGGATGCTCATCGTTTGTTTTTTGACTGTTTTAGTCGTCGCGATTATTACGATCTGGTCGATGTGGATTGTTTTGGCACTGCTGCTCCTTATCTCAGCACTATGCTCTGGGCAACCAAGCTAGGTGGCTTGATGTACCTGACTAGTACCGATGGCAGAACTCTAGCTGGGCGAATCCCTGATAAGAGTTTGCAAGCTTATGGTAGTCTTCCGCGATCGCATCCTGCACTACAAGAACAAGCTCTCAGGTTACTCATTGGCTCTGTGGCACAACAAGCAGGAGCTAAAGGTATGGGAATCCAGCCAATTTTTTCCTATTTTGCAGGGGAGACCTATCGGCTCATGTTACGCCTAGTTCGTCATCCCAACTTAAACAGTGAAAATTATGGTTTTTTGGGTTATTGCCACCACTGTGGAGACTATCAAACAATTACTTGGCGCAAATTAGGAAAGGTAAGTTGTCATTGCTCAGATCCAAATGTGGCAGTTAGTGGCGCGATGTGGCTAGGCGAGTTACACAACTCAGAATATATTGGCAAAATGCTGATGGTGGCAAAGTCTTGGGGATGGCGAAGAGTAATTAAGTTGCTGGAGATTATGCAGGCTGAAGCTGATTTACCTCCTTACTTTTTCACGCTTAAAGAAATTGGTACTAGGGGCAATCTCGATCTACCGCCACGTTCTAATCTGATTGCTGCACTGTGCGATCGAGGCTATGAGGCCAGTCAAACTCATATTAATCCCGAAGCAATTAAAACTGATGCAAATTTGTCTGTTTGCGTTGAGATTGCCAGAAATTGTGTTTGCAATTGACTTACTGGATTTACTTAGGTGCTTTTGCAAAATTTGGAATCTTTTTTTACTAGAACACATTTGATTCCGAATCGGATTTACGTACTACTACTCTAGTTGCTTGTATCAATTAACAATAGTTTTGGGAAGAATAGTCAATGTGTTACGTACTCTTCAAGAGTTTTTCTATGAAAATCAACAATTGGCTGACAACAACTTTTTTCACTGGTAGCCTCGTAATTGCGGGAACCCAGTCAGCATCTGCGGTAATCTTCGGTCAAGATGATTTCGATAGCAATAGAGTTTTTAATAGTTTTACTGTAAATCCAGATAACAGTAGCAATAATGGTCTTTTTACAGATCCTAACGATGTTTTTGGTATTACCAATCGAGATTTTGCGCCTGATGCCCTGGTCGATGATTCGACTAGTTCTAGTGACACTCTTGGCATATTAACCTCTACCCAAACCGATAATGTTTTTGGGATAGTAGACTTGACCAATCCTGATAACTCTAGTGGAACAGGGACAGCTACCTGGGTATTTGACATTTCAGGTGGTACCAATCTCTCGATTTCTATAGATTTTGCAGCAATGGGAGATTTCGAAATAAGCAATGATAGCTTCATTTTCTCTGCTTCTATTGACGGTAGCACTCCGACAAATATATTTACGAGTTCTATTGATGAGGCTGCATCTTTAGATTACACATTAGAATCTGGCACGTTCGTGAATTTAGACGACCCACTAAGTATCAACGGCACAACTTTAAATAATGAATTTCAAACTATTGATGCTTTACTCAGCGGAACGGGGAGTACTTTGACCTTGACCCTTAGCGCTAATCAAGAAGCCAATACAGAAATATTTGCCTTTGACAATATAGTCGTGACAGGAGATGCTGCTTCAGTTCCCTTCGAATTTTCTCCTACTCTTGGGCTACTGGCGATGGGAAGTCTATGTTTTGGTGCTCGTTTACGCAAATATCGTAAAAATTAGGACTCATAGCCTATTTAATCTAGAACCCAATCTGACCTAGTAAATTGTTGCTAAGGTCATCTTTTTTATTTTTTAAGTTCTGCAATTCTATTTTTTTGATTACTAAAAATAGGTTCAGATTTTAGAAGCGATCGCCTAACGGTCATCTTTGCTTTGACATTAGTTTGATGATTCTTGAGTTTCAATCGCTCTTACCTTGAATTTGATCAATACTTGCGATCACAAGTATTGCTAATACGATAACTATTTATTTTTCGCGCCTTATATCAAAGGTTGCCAAATCGAATCCTGAACTTGTGTCCCAGAAACACTCTCGACTAAGAAAAGCAAAAACTCTGTTTGACCCATGCCAGATTCTTGAATTAGTTTTTGCATTGCACCTTCTGAGACATTTAGAATTGAGGTCAAATCGATTTTCCAACCGTCTAGTTCTTGATAGAACTTAAAACCAAAAGGAGCTACCTGTCCATTTTTGGTGATTTTGCTAGTTGCTGTGTTGCCGACAATAGATATATCTGTGATCTCTACTTGCTTAACCGAACTAGAATCAATCCAACCGCGATTGACCGCATACTTAAAATAGCTTGCACCATCCATTGCTACTAGCTCTTCAGCCGGTATTTGGTGGCGAGAACGTAAAATTATTAGCTGATCTAAAATCGGTAAGGCTTCAACTGTAGCAGCATCACTCTCCATCGTGTGTTGTAGCATGTCGGTATAGTAAGTTTTTGTGTCATTTGCGATCGCCTCGTAGGCAGAGTCAGCATCCTGATTTAGGATTGCTATGCGATAGTTATTAAAAGTTGCTTGGACTGCTGTTTCAGAAGCCAAAATAGGCTGCGGCAAGCTAATAATCAAAGCTGAACTGATAGAGACTTTGAACGCAGAAGATATCAAGTCGTAATTCATTTTTTAAGATTTTTTTGAATATTAAACAGCTAACTAATCACTAATTTATGATTCAAACATTCTAATTAGTTAATATTTATTCGTCCAACTTCACTTTGTATCTTGCTTTGTTTAAAAGAAGTTGCGAGTTTTACTGACGATCCCTAAAGAGAGCTAAGGTCACAAATAGAAGGGTGTGTTGCAAAACACAAAATCCATTTCTTAATTCAAATCGTAATTTTGCCAAAGTAGCGAGTCTCAACAAATCGCTGGCTTTAGTAATGGTAACGATCTCAATAAAATTTGTAATTAGGGGTTTGCATGATGAATGGCATTAGGATGGAAAACGCTCGTAATGTGGCAATTGTCGGACCTTATTCGAGTGGCAAAACAACCTTGCTTGAGAGTATTTTGTTTGTAACCCAAGCTATCAAACGTAAAGGAAGCATCAAAGAAGGCAATACCATAGGAGATAGTGCAGTAGAAGCTAGAGAACGCCAAATGAGCGTTGAAGTTTCTCTTGCTAGTACTAACTACGAAGATATTCAGTTTACTTTTCTCGACTGTCCAGGCTCCATCGAGTTAGCCCAAGAAACCCAAAATGCCCTAATTGGTTGTGGAGCAGCAGTTGTAGTATGTGAGCCAGTTTTAGAACGAGTTTTGACCCTGGCACCTCTATTTAAGTTTTTAGACGATTGGGAAATTCCTCATTTAGTATTCATCAATAAAATGGATCGGGCTGCTGCCAACTACATGGAAATTCTGCATGCCCTCAAAGAAGTCTCTGCACGCCCCCTAGTTCCTCAGCAGTACCCCATCATCACTCAGCAAGAATGTGTTGGCTATATCGATCTTGTAGACGAACAGGCTTATCATTACCACTCAGGTAGTTCTGCTGATGCTGTAGCCTTACCCGAAGATTTAGCAGCCGAAGAACAAGCAGCTCGCAGCGAAATGCTAGAAACTTTGGCTGACTTTGACGATGAACTACTTGAAAAACTAATTGAAGAAGTTACCCCCTCTCCAGAAGATATTCTCCAAGATTTAAAACAAGAACTTAGTGCCGATCTAATCGTTCCAGTGTTTGTCGGTATTGCAGAACAAGATTTTGGCATTCGCCCTCTACTAGATGCCTTAGTCAAAGAAGCTCCCGCTCCAGATATCACCGCAGCCAGACGAGGCCTTAAAACTAAGACTGATGGTGCGACCATCGCGCAAATTCTCAAAACTTTCTATACTCCTCAAGGAGGTAAGCTATCTCTTGTTCGAGTTTGGCAAGGTACTCTCACCGACGGTATGACTCTTAATGGACATCGGGTTAGCGGTGTTTATCGTCTGATGGGTAGTAGTCAAGAAGCAGTTCAGGATGCAACTGTTGGCGAAATTGTCGCTTTGGGAAGAATTGAAGGTGTACTTACAGGGGATACTCTCGGTAGTGAGGAGATCAAGAATCCCTTGCCCAAAGTAAACACGACACCTCCTGTTTATGCTCTGGCTGTTGCTCCAGAAAATCGCCAAGATGAAGTAAAACTTAGTGCAGCTATGGGTAAACTCCTTGAAGAAGATCCCTCTTTGCATTGGGAACAGCACGGTGATACTCACGAAGTAATCCTTTGGGGACAAGGGGAGATTCATTTGCAGGTATCTCTGGACCGTTTGCGTCGCAAGTACAACTTGCCCATGAATACCCAGCTTCCTCAGGTACCTTACAAAGAAACGATTCGTAAAACCACCAAGTCTCACGGACGCTACAAGCACCAAAGTGGTGGACATGGAGCATTTGGTGATGTGTATCTAGAAATCAAACCTTTGGCTCGTGGTGAAGGCTATCAATTCCACGAAACTATCGTTGGTGGTGTTGTACCCAAGCAATATATTCCCGGTGTAGAGACAGGAGTTCGTGAATACTTAGTTCAAGGGCCTTTGGGCTTCCCCGTTGTAGATGTGGATGTTACTCTGACTGATGGTTCGCACCACTCTGTGGATAGCTCAGAGCAAGCCTTTAAACAAGCTGCCCGCTTAGCGATGACCGATGGTATGCGTGAATGTAAACCAGTTCTCCTAGAACCATTACTTTCGGCTAAAGTAGCAGCACCGACGGAATTTACCTCCAAAGTATTACAGCTAGTATCGGGACGCAGAGGCCAAATCTTGGGTTATGAGGCTCTCGATGGTTGGAAAAATTGGGATAGCATCACAGCATATCTACCCCAAGCAGAGATGCATAACTTTATTGTCGAGTTGCGATCTCTAACTATGGGAGTTGGTTTCTTCACCTGGGAATATGACCATCTCCAAGAAGTACCAGACAGAATTGCTGAAGGTGTTTTGGCTAAGTGATAGTGAGTCGTTAGTTACCTGTAATTGATGGCCTATAGCTTATTTAGAACAGGAAGCCTAACAGTAACAGCTAAACTACTAAGCTTGCTCTAGTTTTTGACCCCTTAGTCTTGAGACTAGGGGGATTTTTATTGATGAATAAAATGAATTGCAGTGGTTGTTGTGGATTGTGGTTTGTAAAACTATGCCTTGGTAATGGTTATAAATTGAGTCATGTATAGCTAATGCAACTCATAGGTTTTCATTGGTTAGTTTATTGATATTGCTTGCCACTCCTTCATAGGTAAGCTCATAAAACATCTCAGCGAAGAACCTTACTGCTCAGTCTTTAAACCATTATTTTGGGGTTTTCATTTCCAACCTATCAGTATAGAAAAACAATCCCAAAGACAAGCTGAAGAATGGCCGATCAGTAGCGATAAACACACTAGGATAACGGCATAAAATTCTAAATCAAGCCAAACCCTGAGCCAGCAATACCTTCTTGAACATAGCAGCCTCTGCAAAGGCCCACTGAATCTATGTCTGCAAGTAAAATCGTATTCAGCTAGGCAAAGGGTTTTTCTGTCGTTACTCAATTAGGAGCCAACATGACGGCAACAATCACTAAAGAAGGGGAAGCAGGGATTCAGCAATATCCCTCCAATATCATAGGTATTCCCACAGAAATCTATCCCAACGAAGCTCGTGTTGCAGCTACACCTGATACCGTTAAGAAGCTGCAAAAGTTAGGGTTCGATATTGTAGTGCAATCTGGAGCAGGGGAGGCAGCTAACTTTACTGATGAAGCTTATCAAAAAGCTGGCTGCCGTATAATTCCTGATGCTCATAGTCTTTGGGAACAGGCAAATATTATTCTCAAAGTACGCGCTCCTCAAGGGGAAGAAGTCGAGGATTTACCCGAAGGCAAAACCATCATTAGCTTTATTTGGCCAGCGCAAAACGAAGAACTCCTCAACAAGCTAGCTGCTCGCCACACTACAGCGATCGCGATGGATGCCATACCTCGCATCAGTAGAGCACAGAAAATGGATGCTCTATCCTCAATGGCTAATATTGCTGGTTATCGAGCGGTTATCGAAGCTGCTAATAACTTTGGGCGTTTCTTTACAGGACAAATCACTGCAGCAGGTAAAGTTCCTCCCGCCAAAGTGATGGTCATAGGTGCTGGTGTTGCTGGTTTAGCTGCGATTGGTGCTGCTCGTAGTTTAGGCGCAGTGGTTCGGGCTTTTGATACTCGCCCCGTAGTAAAAGAACAGGTAGAAAGCCTTGGTGCAGAGTTCCTCGAACTAGAGTTTGAAGAAGACGGTACTGGTGCTGGTGGCT
>CAZSEZ010000099.1:0-13776 GCA_964606015.1 uncultured bacterium | reverse complement strand
TAGCTAGATATGCAGCCTCCGAATATCGTAATTCCCTACCAGTTTTACTACTAAAAGAGGGTTTATGGGCGCTCGCAGAATACCGCTTTAGCCATTGGGTATACTTTCATGTTAAGAACCCCATACTCCGCCCAATTTTAATTGTTATCTCAATCTTGTGGCACAAGCTTATAGTCATTATTACTAGAATCGAGCTACCGAAATATACACATATAGCTCCTGGCTTATACATTCCTCATGGAGGAGGAATTGTAATCCATCCTGATGTCCATATTGGTAAAAATTGCACTATTAGCCATGAAGTTACTATTGGCATTGGCGGTAGGGGAAACAAAAAAGGTTGTCCCACTATAGGAGAGGAAGTTTATATAGCTCCTGGAGTAAAAATCTTTGGTAAAGTCACCATTGCCGATCAAGTTGCTATCGGCGCTAACGCCGTTGTAACGAAGGATCTCCCTAGCAAGGCAGTAGCTGTAGGTATTCCAGCCAAAGTAATCAGTCACGAAGGTTCAGCCGATTTTATCTGTACGCCAGAGCGCGTTGTCCAACCATATTGGGAAACAGAATCATCTAGCTCTGAGTAGTTTAACTGAATTCCCAGTACCAATTGTTAGCTAATACTCAATCAGTCAACTCTCTCTTAATCCAACCCGCAGCTAAGGGGTCAAAGCTAGAGTCAAATAGAGTCTGCTCATTATAGTAAACATCATAAGGATATTCTGCTGGTAATTTTGCTCCTCTTAAATCAGCATTCAAAAACCAGGTTTTTAACAAATAAGCGTTATCAAGATCTGCATTTTGCAAATTGGCATGGTCAAATACAGCTCCCTGCAAACAAGACTCTTTAAAGTTAGCCTTTGTCAAACAGGAGTCTCGAAAATTCGCTTCAGTTAGAGTTGACTTGTAGAGATTCGCATTGCTCAGATTCACTTTGCTTAAACTGGAGTGGCTTAGATTCGAGGCTTCTAAGTCTGCATCTTGTAAATTAGAACCATCCAAGTGGACGCTTTTTAAAGTAACACCTTTCAGAGGAGCACCAGCCAACTGAGAGTTTTTAAAATTAGTTTTGCCATCCGTGTAGCTTTTGATTACCTCGTAAGGCTTTGTAAAAGAAAAAACCTTCGAAGTATGAATATCAAACAGATTTGCCAAAAAATAATCAACAGTGATCTGCTTGATATAACCCTTATCAACAATTAAGCGATGAAAACGGACTTTATCAGGAAGATGTTTCTGGAGATACATTACATGTTTGACCTGCTGCTTATCCAAAAGCCCTGCTTGAAGAAAATAAACTACCAAAGGCTTTTTTTCACGAGCAGATACGGCTTTCGACCATTTCTCTACAAAAAAATCTGCCGTTCGCTGATCTATCCAACCCCTTAATGCTAGTATCTCGCCTAACTTCAAACCACAATCTTTCTGCTCTTGTAGAGCAACTGCAATTTGATGTGCCGTTACTAGGCCAGCCTCAATTAAAACCTCACCCAAAGGTTTACGAATGTAGGAGGTACCTGGAGTATGCGGAGTAGTTTTCCCTTGGAGCTTCATCTAAAAATTGACCCAATGATAACGGCAATAACTTTTACTCATCTCAGCTAGAGAGATAGCGATCACCATAGATACTTCATTTTCCTAGCTGCCGTCACAGTCCTGTCTCAGCGATCCAGAAACCGTAACATACCCAATCTAACACTGATATACAAAGGTCGTTGTGATTCTTTGATAGCGATTAAACCTAAAATTAGTGAAGAATTGATGAATTTTCTCGCCTAATGGGCAAAAATTATGGTTACAAGCAAAATGCTTTATATTGACTTGAAACTTCAACCGATTTACTTGATAAACCCTTTACTTTCAAGCTAGCTTTTATCGAAGAAATAGAATACTACTTAAATATGTCTGATCTTCCACTTTTATTTTGGCATCGTAACGATCTACGCACCACAGATAACGTTGGGTTAAAAGCAAGTCGAGATCGGAGTTCTCTAGTCATCGGTTTATTCTGCCTCGACGATCACATTCTCACTCAAGACAATATTGCACCTGCTCGAATTCAATATATGATTGGTTGTCTTCAGGAATTACAGCAACAGTATCAGAATCTTGGGGGCTCACTATTAATTGTAAGGGGTAAGCCAGAGCAGATTATTCCTCAAGTCGCAACAGAATTGGGGGTTAAAGCTGTTTACTGGAACCGAGATATTGAACCTTATGCAAGAGAACGAGATCGTATCGTGACACAAGTGCTAGAAGCAAAAAACATCGAAGTACAAAGTTTTTGGGATAGACTACTGCACTATCCAGGAGAAATCCTTACCAAGTCAGAGCAACCCTACAAAGTTTACACACCCTTTTGGCGTAATTGGCACCAGCAAGCCAAACAACTAACCATTGAGCCGCTTGATCGCTTAAAAACTATAGACATCTCTATCGTTAGCAATGCGATCGCACTACCCACTGCTGCTGAATTAGGTTTTCCTTGGGACAGTCCTTTGCCACTTCAGCCAGGAACCACCGCAGCCCAAAAGCAACTCGACTATTTTTGCGATCGCCAAATCCACGAGTATGACGGTCAGAGAAACTTTCCTGCAACAACAGGAACTTCTTTACTCAGTGCAGCACTAAAATTTGGAGCAATTGGCATTCGCAGCATCTGGCAAGCAACCACAGAAGCGCTCGAAAACTGTCGTAGTAATGAAGCAAAAGAAAACATTATCACCTGGCAGAAAGAGCTAGCGTGGAGAGAATTCTATCATCATTGTCTTTACTTTTTTCCTGAATTAGCAGAAGGAGCATACCGAGAAAAATTACAAAATTTCCCTTGGGAAAACAATCAAGAACATTTCCAAGCATGGTGCGAGGGCAAAACTGGCTACCCGATAGTTGATGCTGCCATGAGACAGCTTAACGAAACAGGTTGGATGCATAATCGTTGTCGCATGATCGTTGCTAGTTTCCTCACCAAAGACTTAATTATCGATTGGCGATGGGGAGAGAAGTATTTTATGCAAAAACTTGTTGATGGTGATCTTGCTGCTAATAATGGTGGTTGGCAATGGAGTGCTTCTAGTGGAATGGATCCTAAGCCTTTAAGAATTTTCAACCCAGCCTCCCAAGCCCAAAAGTTTGATGCAGAAGCAGCATATATTCGCCAGTGGTTACCAGAGATCCGCACTCTCGGTACTAAAGAATTAGTAACAGGAAAACTTTCCTCTTACCAATGCGATCGCTATGGCTATCCTCAACCCATCGTCGACCACAAAATTCAGCAACAGAAATTTAAGGAGCTATATAAAGCACAAAAATAGTTAGTCAATCCAGCACTAGAGACCATCTAAGCCACTAAATCGAAGTAAACTGCAATCGGAACGATACTAAAGCCTAATCCAATCAGAATTGCAATAAATAAAGACAATTTATGGACTATTGGACTACTGCCATAGTTTACAATTCCCAAAGATTGAGCTGCACTCCAGACTCCATGACGCAAATGTAAACTTAGCAACGCGATCGCGCTCACATAGCCGAAAACATAAATCGGATTATGGAACTTCTCGATTACTAGTTGACTCAGATCTCTCATGGCAACACCTTCTACCGTTGTCGAATAGTAGGTGCCAAATTTAAAACTAATCAAATGCCAAATAAGAAACCCCAAAATAATGATCCCTGTAAGTGCCATTGAGCGCGAACTCAAAGATTGTTTCGATGGTTGCCCCGAGCTCTTTAACTCCTTATAAGGAATCGGACGAACTTTAGCAGTATTAAGGCGGATTTTGATGCCGATCAAAATGTGTGACACAGCAAAAAACACTAAGAGTAGTTCCACCCCATAAAGTAAAAAACGCAAATTTTCCAACCAGTGAGCCAATTGATTGTAAGCTTGGCGATCTACTAGAATCAGGAGATTTCCTAAAAGATGAAACAATACAAACAGGCTTAATCCCAGACCTGTCAATCCGGTAATCAGTTTCTTGCCTAGAGCAGAATTAGCGAAATCAAGCCAATTAAACTGACGATTGTTTATCAGAGTCATTCTCTATAATTTGTCTGTGCTAGCATTTGTATTAAAACCCAACATACTACGTAATTATTATGGGCAAGGTTTTGGTGCTCAATGCCTCCTACGAGCCACTAAATATTACCAGCTGGCGTAGGGCAATAGTTTTGCTGCTCAAAGGAAAAGCAGAACAGCTAGAACAAGAAGATCGCCTGATTACGGCAGATATTCCTTTTCCTAAAGTAATTAGGTTACGATACTATGTCAGAGTCCCTTACAAAGAAATCCCTTTGACGAGACGCAATCTCCTTGAACGTGATCGCCATACCTGCCAATACTGTACTTCAAGAGAGCGTCTCACACTAGACCATATTATTCCTCGCTCCCGTGGTGGCGGAGACACTTGGGAAAATCTCGTTACAGCTTGCGTTCGCTGTAATGTCAAAAAGGGCAACCGGACCCCTAAAGAAGCCGACATGGATTTGCTAGTAAAGCCGAGGAGACCCCACAGTAGCTTGTACTTTGAGTTGCTCAAGTCCACTCAAGGCGATAATAATCCTGAATGGAAAAAGTATGCGATCGGCATCTGATTAACTGGTTAAGACACGATAAGTTCGCCCACTAGTGATCTATCGAAAAGACAAGATCGTGATAAGATTTTAGCTTATTGATATAAAAATTAACTTAAATACAGAAAGCTTAACCGCGCAAGTTCGGTAACTTAAAGTTATCAAGATGAAATAATGTCTTCAAATATAGCCGCTTTTTCTCAAAACAATTCTGATACCAGTAATTCCAAGCCTTCTGTGGAATTAGCTAGTATTCCTCAAAACAAGAATGGCGAGTTGCCATCAGAAGAACGAGCTCCAACTGATACCGCTACAGAAAAATTGAGCTCTGTTCTAGAAAAGCATGAAGGAGAGTATCAAATTGTCGTTATTCAAGACTTTCCTGACCCAGATGCACTTTCTAGTGCATGGGCATACAAATTAATTGCCGAGCAATATCACATTCGCTGTGACATTGTCTATGGAGGAACACTCTCGCACCAGGAGAATATTGCTTTAGTTAAGCTGACTAACCTGCCTGCACAACGTCATACCGTTGAATCTTTGAAAAAGCTTGATATTACAGCATATCAAGGCTGCGTTATTGTCGATAGCCAGGGAACAAATACTCAGTTGTATCCTACAATTGCCAAGGCAGGAATTCCTCTGGTTGTCGTGATTGATCATCATAGTAAGCAACATGACCTAGAAGCTGAGTTTAAAGACTTACGTCCTCAGACTAGAGCTACAGCGACTATTTTGACTCAGTATCTTCAGCAAGGAATTATTGATTTTAGTAGCTCGAATAAAATTCATGTCCAATGTGCAACTGCTTTGATGCACGGTTTGCGATCTGATACCAATCGGCTCATGCAAGCACAAGAAGAAGACTTTATGGCTGCTGCCTATCTCAGTCGCTTTTATGACTCTCAGTTACTCAACGCTGTTCTACAGTCAGCGCGATCGCGTAGAGTTATGGATGTTATTGAGCGAGCTTTGCGCAACCGTAATATCAAAAATAATTTCTCACTTTCTGGAGTTGGTTATCTTCGTTACGATGATCGCGATGCAATTCCTCAAGCTGCCGACTTTTTGGTTACAGAAGAAGATATTCATACGGCGGTGGTTTACGGCATAGTTCACGATGAAGACCAAGACATTGAGCTAGTAGTTGGTTCTCTGCGAACTACCAAATTGACCCTCGATCCTGACGAGTTTATCAAGGAAGCTTTTGGTCGTGATGGTGATGGTAAGTTCTTTGGCGGTGGGCGCTACATGGCTGGAGGATTTGAAATTCCTGTAGGCTTTTTGGGTAGCTATAACGATAACTCCGACTATGCCAAGCTAAAATGGGAAGTTTTTGACAAGCAAATCAAGCAAAAGCTGTTACGTCTGGTAAATCCAGACGAAAAGATGATCCAGACTGATTAGTTTAGAGCTAGTTAATAGTGCATTGTTGATTGTTCGTGGAAATACCATTAGTTTTTACTTTTAGATTTAAGTGATCGCAATGAATGTTTTCCACCAGAATAAAGATTTGGCAATCATTAAACTATCTAGGTTTGAGCTTGAAATATTGATTAATTCTTTGCAGCAAGTTTTGACGGAAATTGGTGATAGAGGATTCTCCAATAGATTAGCTGTTAGCTTTGAAAAGAAGATCGGTTGTAAGAAAGATTTCCTGAGAAGGTTTTTTAGCAAGTATCATCAGTTTGCTCAAGTTTTTTTTGCTTTACATCCTTTGTAAATACCTTTGAGGATAAAAAAACTAACCGATTTATCTAGCCAAAACTATAACTACACTCAGTACAACTAATCCCAAGGCAATTAACAGACCCTTATTACGATCGCACCAAAGTCGCAAACTTTCCAAACCACTGGGAGTATGGTTCAGCGATTCATCAACTAAAGGCGTATCCGCATCGTGAAACATCGTACAGCTAGTAGCATTAGGTCTCTGGGGATAATTGCAGCTATCATCTTGGTGATAGTAGCAGCGATCGCATAGAGAAGTACCAGACTCTGCTTGATATAAAGGAATCCCTGGGTGTCCAAATCCTTTGAGAACGTTGCCACAGTGAGAACACTTCACTGCTTGAAGATCAACAATGCGATCGCATTTAGGACAATTTGGCATAGGCTTAACTAACTAATTGTTGATTACTTATTCTGATCTCTAGATTTCGAGGAATTCCACTTTAAATGAAGATTTTCTGGTCTTCACAAAGTTGCAGGAGGTTTAGTTTTTAAGTAGTGCAGATAACTAAACTTTTTCTGAGGATCAAAACATCTAGGAGAACTTACGTATCTGATACTCTTTAACTTCGATCATTTTGTAATTATCTGTACCCATAGCCTCAGCAAACTTAGCTTCAGTCGCTTGCAACAACTCTATTGGTACAGCTTTCCACTGTTCTCGGGTTTGCCAACGAATTACCAGGTAAATCCGCTCCGCAGACCCAGGATCAAGCCAAATTTCTTTACCGAAAAACCCATCAGCATCAGATAGTGCAGCAGTCCAAATCTTGGCATCCTCAGCAATAAATTTCTCTCTAAGTTCTGGTTTTACACTAAAACCGAGCCATTCTATAACCATTGAAATTAGTAAGCAATCTTGTTTGTAGGGTCATCTTCTATAGTAGCGACTATCGGATATGGAGTATATTCAAATAAAAGTTGAGGTGCCACAAATGGATAACAACGATTGGCTCAAACAGTTAGTAATGATGGGAATTGGCACTACATCTGTAGTAGCCGAAAAAATTAAAGAAGCTAGCGATCAGTTGGTCAAGGACGGCAAGCTAGATCCAGACGGAGCAAAAGAATTTGTCGATGACGTTATGGGTCAGTTTGATTCAGAGTCCAGTAATTTTCAAAAAAATCTGGAAAGACAAATGCGTAATGTCCTCCAAGATTTAGGAGTACCTAGACAAGCAGAAATGGATGAATTACGTGGCAGAATTGATCGCTTAGAAAGACAAGTTCGTGATTTAGAAAATAAATCTTGGCGTTGACTTGAGCCAAATTACTTTAAATACATCTTTAGTTTGAACCTTAAATCAGGTTTTATGACACACAATACAAAATAGAAATTAGCTAGATTAACCTTAAATT
Source organism: uncultured bacterium (assembly GCA_964606015.1). Lineage (GTDB taxonomy): Bacteria > Cyanobacteriota > Cyanobacteriia > Cyanobacteriales > Xenococcaceae > Hyella. The sequence goes on along the minus strand of CAZSEZ010000099.1, from coordinate 6,111 downwards.
CAAGGAGGCTCGATGCTGGAACTATACCAATTTGAACTATCTCAGTATTCAGAGAAAGTTCGTTTTATTCTGGACTATAAAGGCTTAGAATACCGCAAGATTGAAGTTACTCCTGGTGTGGGACAGATAGAGCTTCTACAAAAGTCTGGTAGTAGACAAGTACCTGTTCTCAAAGATGGTAGTACTTATATTGCAGATTCAACAGAAATTGCTTTTTACCTAGATCGTAAATATCCAGAGAAACCAATTTTGCCAGAAGATCCCTTAGCTAGAGGGCAATGCCTCTTGATGGAAGAATGGGCAGATGAGTCTATCGGAATTAAAGGACGCAAAGCACTAATTGGAGCTTTAAACCAAAATCAAACCCTACGTACTGCTTTTCTACCTAATCAGACCCCCGATGTGCTAAAAAATGTTGTCAGTGCTATTCCTGGACAATTTTTAGATGTTTTGGGTGCAGGCGTTGGCTTTGGTGGAGAAGCCGTCAAAGAAGCGAATAAAGGCTTGAAGCAAAACTTAGAGGCTCTATGCCTAATTTTGGAGCGTCAGCCTTATTTAACAGGTAATACTCCCACTCTGGCAGATTTTGCTGTAGCTGGATTAAGTATTGTCTTGAAGTTTCCTGAAGGTTCTTATTTAGATATTCCACCAAGCCTCAAAGGCAAGGGCGTCCCTGGTCTGGCGGATAATAGTTCTTTTGAAACTTTCTTTGCATGGCGCGATCGCTTATATGCAGATTTCCGTCAAGGGACAGCAACTGTTAGCACCAACAACTCTGGTTCTGCACCAACAACTATCTCTATTGATTAGGAAATAGACTGGGTGAATTTGAGATAACTGGTAATGAAAGTAAGAATCGAACCAACCTTAAGCGATCGCGTTATTGCTAGTCATAGTAAAAGTACTCAACGGCAACTAACACTCAATGTCTCGGCCATTACAGATCAACAAGAGCAGAGCTTGGCCTTAAATCTTTGCTTAATTATTGACTGTAGTGGTTCCATGGCCAACGAGCCAATCGAAACTGTAAAACAAGCAGCAATCACCCTAATCGAGCAACTACATCCTGGTGATCGCATTTCTGTAGTTGCTTTCAATCATCAAGCCCAGACAATTATTTCCAACCAAACCATCGGAGATTTAGCCCATATTAGAGATAAAATTAATGGGCTCCAAGCTGATGGGGGCACATCGATTGATGAAGGTCTCAAGCGAGGAATCAAGGAAATCGCTGCGGGTAAACGCAACGCAGTATCGCAAATCTTTCTCCTAACAGATGGGGAAAATGAACACGGTGATAATCATCGTTGCCTAAAGCTGGCACAACTTGCTTCAGAGTACAAAATCACCATTAATACTTTGGGTTTTGGCGAGAACTGGAACCAGGACGTTCTGGAGCAGATCGCCGATTTAGCCACAGGAGCTTTGGGGTATATCGAAAAACCAGAAACAGCTTTAACAGAATTTCAGCAACTATTTAAACGTTTACAATCTGTGGGCTTAACCAACACGCGTTTAGCGATGGAATTTATGCCTGGTGTGAGGTTAGCAGAACTAAAACCTATTGCCCAGGTAGCGCCTGAGACCATTGAGCTGACAACAACTATAGAAGGCAACTCCTGCATTTTGAAGCTGGGAGATATCATGACCGATCGCGATCGCATTATTTTGATTAATCTCTATGTCAATCAGTTTCCTCCTGGTGAACACCCGATTGCCATTGTTCAAGCCTCCTATGATTCTCCAGGAACAGGCCAAGAAAACCTCGAGTCAGAGATAATTTCCGTCAATATTGAATCCACAGAAGATTATCAACCAACTAACAATCCTCAAGTTCAAAAATCAGTGCTAACTCTCGCCAAATATCGTCAAACTCAAATTGCCGAAACCAAGCTAGCAGAAGGAGATGCTGAAGCAGCAGCGACTATGCTACAAACTGCGGCAAAAACTGCACTTCAGCTAGGAGATAACGAGGGAGCTACAATTTTGCAACAAAGTGCCACTCGCCTTCAGGAAGGACAAGAACTTACTAAAAGCGATCGCAAGAAAACGAGATTAGCTTCCAAAACTATCCTGGGTCATTCCTAAATTTAGAGATGGCTGGTTCGGAGCAATCTTGAGAACCGTTGAGATACTTGTGACTGAACATCCGTGACTAACTCTCCACCTGATAATCTTTCCCCAACCAAAAAAGCCCTTTTAGCGCTCCAAAAAATGCAGCAAAAGTTAGCTGCGATAGAGCAAGCCCAACACGAGCCAATCGCCATTATTGGCATGGGTTGTCGCTTTCCTGGAGCCAATAACCCTAAAGAGTTTTGGCAACTTTTGTTAGGGGGGCAAAATGCCATTACAAAAACACCTACCAGCCATTGGGATAGTCAAAAATACTGTAATGAAGGCGTAAATACCCCAGGGAAAATTTGTAATGCTTACGGCGGTTACATTCCCCATCTCAAAGAGTTTGATGCTAGCTTTTTTCGGATTGCCCCCAAAGAAGCAATCAGTCTCGATCCCCAACAAAGACTTTTATTAGAAGTCAGTTGGGAAGCACTCGAAAACGCGGCAATTCCCCCAACAAGTTTGAAAGGTACTGCCACGGGAATTTACATCGGAATTTGCGGAATTGATTATTGGCATCGGTTGCTTACTCGTAACTCACATCAAATAGATGCTTATTTGACCACAGGTAATACTCATTCTTTAGCATCAGGTAGATTAGCCCATTTTTATGGCACCACTGCTCCTAGTATTTCGTTAGATACAGCTTGTTCTAGCTCTTTGGTGGCCTTGCATTTAGCAATTCAGAGTTTGCGCGCACCGCAAGGTGGATCTCTACGAGATCGCGAATCTAACTTAGCCTTGGTTGGCGGGGTGAATCGCTTAATTACGCCTGAGGTTAGTATCAATTTTTCTCAAGCAAAGATGCTCTCTCCTGATGGTTTATGCAAGACTTTTGATAATTCTGCTGATGGTTTTGTCCGTTCTGAAGGCTGTGGGGTTGTGGTGCTCAAGCGTTTACATGATGCGATCGCTGATGGCGATAATATCCACGCTGTTTTGCTTGGCTCAGCCGTTAATCAAGATGGACAAACCAGTAGTATTACCACTCCCAATAGTTTGTCTCAGCAAACAGTTATTCAGCAAGCATTAACTAACAGCAAAATAGAGCCAGCCCAAGTTAGTTATCTAGAAAGTCATGGCACAGGAACAGCTCTTGGTGACTTAATTGAGTTAGAGGCTCTAAGCTCGGTTTTCTCTAATAATCAAGAGTTAATTTTAGGGGCAGTCAAAACCAACATCGGTCATTTAGAAGCTGCTTCGGGAATTGCTAGCCTAATCAAAGCAGTTTTAGCTCTGGAACAGAAGACAATTCCTGCGAACCTCCACCTCAAACATCCCAACCAACAACTAGATTGGCAGAGCACACCCTTTAAACTACCTGAAACCAATCTACCTTGGCCCCACAATTCTGACCCTCAAATTGCAGGAGTTAGTGCTTTTGGGTTTAGCGGGACTAATGCTCACGTCGTACTCAGAGAAGCACCAGCTTTAGAACCCGCAAAAGATAACCTGATTCAGTGCGATCGCGATTTGTTTACTCTATCTGCCCGCAACAAACCAGCTCTCCGCCAACTTGCCCAAACTTACAGCCAATATTTTGCGCAAAATCCCCAATTAGATCTTACCGATATCTGTCTAACAGTTAATACAGGGCGATCGCATTTTAATCATCGCTTAGCGATGGTAGCCATTTCCACGATGGACATTGCAACTAAACTAACTCAATTTTTAGATGATGAAACGCCCTCCGCATTTTGGCAGGGTAAGGTTAAAGCTAATCAGGAATTGCAAGTAGCAATTCCCCATAATCGAGATATTGCAAGCTCCATATTGAAACTAGCAGAATCTCTTTTGGTTAATTCTCAAACAGATTCTAAATCGGCAAACTTAATTTGGGAAATCAATTCCAGTCAAACAATTTTCACTGACAATTCACAAGAAGTTATCTTTACTGAGATTGCTAGCCAGAGCGATCGCCATGATATAAACCATAAGCTGACAGATTACGAATTACTCATTTCTGGTTTGGCACAACTCTACACCCTAGGAATCGATATTAATTGGCAAACTATTGCTCAATGTTCTAGAGGAAGCAAAATTCCTTTACCGACCTATCCTTTCCAACGCCAAACTTATTGGTTTGAAGCTTAAGCTAAACTGCTTTTCCAGAGGCAAACAGTCGTCCAATCACCTCTTCGATAGGAGGATCGTTAACACTGAGATCAGCAACCGGGAGTTGAGCCAAAATCCGAGAAATTGTCGCCGTCAAATCCTCTCTAGGAACAAAAAATTTAACCTGCTGCCCTTCAATTGCTTCGATTTCACCATAATTAGCTAACTGTTCTTCTGGAAAGGACTGAGCTAGCTCCACTGTTACTTGCCGAGACGGGGCAAAACGATCTAACAAACCATCCAAACTTCCATCGTAAATCAAACTACCTTGGTGAATTAGTAAAACGCGATCGCATAGAGCCGTAATATCTGCCATGTAGTGACTTGTTATCAGTACTGTTGCGTCGTAGCGTTGATTGTACTGCTGCAAAAACTCTCTAACTGCCACCTGAGCATTTACATCCAAGCCCAGTGTCGGCTCATCAAGGAAAAGTACTTGAGGATGATGTAACAAAGCAGCTAATAATTCTGCTTTCATCCGTTCCCCTAAAGATAGTTTGCGAACTGGTTGGGTCAACTTACTGGTCAACGAAAGCATTTCGCTCAATTCGTTGAGGCGTTGCTGAAATACTTTTTCGGGGATCTGGTAAATAGCTGCATTGATCCTGAGAGAGTCCAGAGCTGGTAAATCCCAAAGTAGTTGCTGTTTTTGTCCCATTACCAAACTAATTTTATTGAGAAACTTGGACTGACGACGAAAAGGAATATAGTCAGCGACTCTTACATCACCAGTAGAGGGGTGAATTAAACCCGTAAGCATCTTGAGAGTAGTAGTCTTGCCTGCACCATTAGCTCCCAAAAAACCCACCATTTCCCCAGGTTCAATTTTAAATGACACCCCGTTAACAGCTTTGATCTCTTTGTAGGTACGGCGAAAAAAATGATTTAGAGTCCCTTTGAGTCCTGGTTGCTTGATGGCTACTGGATAGATTTTGCTAAGGTTTTCAACCGCAATAATAGACACTTGGCAATACTCGGTTAACGACGACTAGGATTCATTATAGGTATCTCAAGCTAATCTCTGTTGAGATAGAGAGATTTTCGACGTGATGCGATTTTGCTGAAGATAGGCTATATTTTGCTACCTGCTAGCAAAAACCAAACTAATAATGAATAATTTATTCACTTGGAAAATCGATGCTTTAGACCTACTGCTTGCAGCCGAACCAACACGGGCAACTACAGATAGCGAGCCAGTGCTAGCGCTAACTTATATGGCAATCATCATCTTCAGTGCAGTTCATTACTGGAGTCACCCTTTATACTGTCGTCTTTACGAGTCGGAGAAAATAGCTATTTCTTTTGGTGGCGGTATGGCGATCGCGTATGTCTTTATCCACTTGATGGGAGAGCTATCAGCGGGATACGAGCTTTTTGGTAGTTCAATTCATCTAGTGACACTATTGGGTTTTTCTTTGTTCTATGGGATGAATCGTTTTATTTCCAGAGTTGATATAGCTACAGCAACGAAAAAAAATTATGTTTTCTACTTAGAGATACTATTCTACTGTTTGTATAACGCTTTAATTGTCTATGCTATTCCAGATCATTTTCACAATAGTTTTCTCCTAACTTTTTTATATATCATCGCGATGGGATTTCATTTTTTGCATAACGACTATAGTTTGGCAAAAAAACATAAGCAACAATTTAATCGCTTTGGACGTTACGCCATAATCTTCTCTCTCATAATTGGCTTATTAGCCAAAGTTTTAATTAAGTATCCTAGTGAATTTATGACTGATATCCTAATTGCCATCTTGGCAGGGATTATTATTTCTAATGTTTTCACTGAAGAGTTGCCAAAACCAGAAAATGTCAGTTTTCGATGGTTTATTACAGGTATAATGACTTATCTATGCCTTTTAATCGGTATTT
>CAZSEZ010000098.1:8619-13817 GCA_964606015.1 uncultured bacterium | reverse complement strand
ATATAGACACTCACATTATTCAAGGCACTAGAAATGATGAACCGTCCACACTATAAACCAGCCACCGCAATTTCACTAGCTATGGCTGTTGCGATCGCTACAATTGCGCCTACCATCAGTGCTAGATCTGCTTCTGCTCAGTTGTTTCCTTCTCATGGACAGAATCGTAGTCAAGTCAGTAACCGCCGTTATGACAATGTTGTGATTCCTGCAGGTACCCAATTACCAATTGAGTATGAAAAAGAAAAGATTTTGGTAACTCCTGATGAGACTATTCCTATTACTTTATTAGTTGCTGCGGATATCAAAAATAATAGGCGCCAGACCCTAATTCCCTATGGAACCGAAGTTAAAGGGGAGATTGAACCAGCTGGTCGTGGTTCTCGTTTTGTGGCACAGGAGTTGATTTTTGCGGATGGCAGTGTTGCTTTTATCGATGCCACTTCTGATATTGTGACTCGTACTACTACCGTAAACCGAGGCACTGACTCTGATGACATCGTCAAAGGGGCCGCCATTGGTGGAGCTGCTGCTGCAGTCTTAGGAGAGGTATTTGGTGACCTAAATCTAGAAGAAGTTTTGGGTGGAGCTGCTTTAGGTGCTTTAGGAGGCTGGCTGTTTGGTCGAAGAAGCGCCGAGCTGATTTCTATTGATCCAAATCGTGATTTGGATATCATTCTAGAATCTGATCTTACTCTGCGCTAGACTTCAATTCTCATATTTTGCACCAGTACTTTGCCCAAGACAGCTAAATAGTTGTTAGTGGTAGAGCCAAGTTGTCCTAAACTTGTTTCACCTGAAAAATAAAGCTCATTAGATCACCCTTTCCTAAACTCACGCGATCTCCTTGACGCAGACGATGGCGATTTCCGGCAAGTAGAGGACTATGGTTGACATAAGTTCCATTGGAGCTACCACGATCTTCGATAAAGTACGTATCACCTTCAACTCTAATATCAGCGTGGACTCTCGAAACAATTTCCGCATTGGGGAAGCCAGAAACATCTATATCAGGAGGTACCTGAGAGTTAGGTTTCCCCATTCTTACTATGTCTAAATTTGGCGGAATTTCTAAGTTCAATCCTGTTTGGACATGTACGAGAGCCGCTTTCTGGAGCTGAAGCCTAGTTGAGGAGCCTCCTAAAACTGGAGCTGTAGCTTTTTCTGAGGCTATGGCCTCTGCTTGCTGGGGAATAGGCTGGCTAGTAGAATCTGCTCCAGAATTTGTCATTTTCTGGGGGTTGGCGACCTGTGGGTTTTCTGAAATAGCTTTTGGTGCTTCTATTTCATTTTTTTCCGTAGTTGATAGTAGTTCAGGCCGCTCAACTAGAGGTTGATTGATCACGATTACATCATCAGTAGGTGGTGTGACCAGAATCTCTGAAGGTTCAGGATTTTTGGGCTGATTGGCTTCTAAATTAGAGGGGAGTTCTGGTGAAATTGCTGATGTTTCTGAGGAGAATCCTGGAATTTCCTCTGTTAAATCCATCGTTCCTGAGGCTTGGGGGCTAGATTCTTCCTGCATTGAGGCTAGCCAAGCTTCTAAATCATCGTCTTCCAACCCATTTTCTGAGATTTCCTCAATTTGCTCGTTACTGGCAAAAGGATCGTTGAGATTGTCCAACTGTATTGCTTGTCTTGTGGGTTCTTCCTGCAAGATTGCGGAGAATTCTTTCTCTGCCGTGAGGTTTTCTAGTTCTATTTGTCCAAAAGCTGACTTGCCATTACTGGTGCTAGGGTCAGTAGCACTATTGCTTTGTAGGTTGAAGCCACATTGACCGCAAAATGTTGCATCAAGTTGCACCATAGCCCCACAATTAGGGCAAGGAGAGGTTGAGGGTAGAGGAGAATAGCATTTTTCGCACTGTGCTGAAACCTCGGGGTTTTGATGGTTGCAGTTAGGACAAATAATCATATTGCGTCTTTTCTGTACTAAGTTAATCTATTTATGCAAAATACTGTCGACTTAGAAAACCTGCTTTAATGTGCAAGTATAGCCAAGAAGACAGCAAAATAGGTTGGACTGTTACCCCTTCTTGAATCCAATCCTCAAGCGAATTAGGAAAATCAAGAAGCTGGAGACAACTGATAATCCTGGATACTTTTGGCAGCTGCTTGATCTAGCAACCATAAAAGTTCTCCCTGGGGTTGGATTAGGCGTGCAGGATAAGAAAATTCTTCCAGATTATTATCTGACAAAATCTTTGACAAAACTCCGCTTTTATTATCGCCTACTACGAGAAATAAAACACAATCAGCTTGATTAATTAGTGGAACCGTAAACGTTAAACGCGGTTGTCCTGATTTATTCCCTACTGCGATCGCTTTAGTTTTTTCCTTGAGAACCTCAGTATGAGGGAACAGAGAAGCTGTATGTCCATCATCCCCCATCCCTAACAAAATCAAATCGAATTGGGGAAAATTTCCTGGTTCTATTGCGAAAAAATCTCTGAGCTCTGATTCGTAGCGAGCTGCGTCTGCTTGAGGACTAATGCCATCTGTAGGCATAGGGTGAATATTGGTTGGGGGAACTGGTACTTTTGCCAGTAGGGCTTGGTGAGCCATTAGTTGATTACTTTGAGGATGGTTACTTGGAACGTATCTTTCGTCTCCCCAGAAGAAGTGAATTTTCTGCCAAGGTAAGTTGTGCGTTGCTAAGGACTCATACAGTGGTTTTGGCGTACCACCTCCTGCTAATGCGATCGTACATCGCTCTTTTTTTTCAAGAATACTTTTAATTTTGGCAACTACTATTGCTGTGGCTCTAGTAATTAAAGTCTCTTTTTCAGGTACAATTTCGATCTGTCTTAAAACCATAAAATTTTGCTCCTTGATCTAGTTTCTCAAAGGACTGTTGCGTAAATCTTAGAAGCAGGGGGGTAGTGGCAGCATAAAATTTAATAATCATCTTGGTATCTCTGCTCAGCTTGTGCCAAAGGTAAAGATTCTGATTGCCACAAAATTAGCGGCGACGATTTTCAGCGGTTAAGATGGCAAACCAAATCTGAGAAACTCTCTAAATTAAAAGGCAGTTTTATTTAGAGAGTTAAGTCAGACTTCCTAAAGAATAGCTATGAGTAATTCCTCTATTTCCAAATTTACTGCTTTATCTCTGCAAACTGTGGGGATAATCTTGATTATTTCTTCCTTTATTGATTGTGTTGCTATTGTATTTCCGTTTCAGTTTTTAGATGCTCAATGGCAAATTAATTTTACTGAGCAAATTATGGATCTCGGTATTGTTCCTATGGTAGGAATGGCTTTTTTGATCGTTGGTTACTGGATCGAAAGTATTGCCAGTGAAACAGTTAGCTTATCGGGATTTAGTTTGAGATTGCCCGTATTTATATTTTCTTTGTTTCTAGGCTTGATCTTTCTAGTTCTAGTCCCTCTACATCTCAAAAATCTAAGCTTAGATAGTGCCAATAGGTTGGAACAAATTGAAGAGAGTGCATCTGTTGCAGAAGAAAAGATTAGTGAAAGATACGATCAGCTGAATCGGATTGCTCAGGATCCTGAAAGGTTACAGTTAGTGGAAAATAGGATTGTCGAATTAAGTAATGTGATCGAGAGTGGTCAACTAGAGGGGCAAGATCTAAGTCCACAGCAGATACAAACTCTTAAAGTCAATAGATCAGAATTGGAAAATTTTCGCGAACTAGCTAAAAATCCTAAAACGCTCAAAGCTAGCTTAGACAAATTACAAACCCAATTGCAAGAGCAAAAACAAGAGAGAGAAAGTAGAGCTAGAGTTGAAACCAAAAAGCAGGGTATTCGGACTGGTTTGAGGAGTTTACTGCTTGCTACTGGTTATTTAATAATGGGCTGGTTTGGGGTACGGAGTACCAGAGATGCTTGATCTCCTGATTCTGTTCGCTAACCTCAAATTGTGTTATTTTGACAAAGAGATTATCAACGAAGTTGTAGCGACATCCAAGTTTAGTAGTTAGGGAGAGTAGAAGCTCTGTGCTGCAAAGATTTAAACAAGATCTCAAAAATGATTTAATAGCAGGGTTTTTGGTTGTAATCCCTTTGGCAACTACTATCTGGTTGACCATCACTGTTGCAAAGTGGTCTGTAGACCTGCTGACTCGTGTTCCGAAGCAAATTAACCCTTTCGATGGCTTAGATCCTTTTTTGAGCAACTCTCTCAATCTTTTGGTTGGGTTTGCAGTGCCATTATTTTTGATTTTATTAATTGGTTTAATGGCCAGAAATATTGTTGGTCGCTGGCTACTTGACTTTGGAGAACAGTTTCTGCAGGCGATCCCGCTAGCTGGATCAGTATACAAAACTCTTAAGCAAATCTTAGAAACTTTGCTTCGTGATTCCAAAAATAAGTTTCGCCGCGTAGTTATGGTGGAATACCCTCGGAAGGGAGTTTGGACTCTGGGATTTGTTACCGGTAAAGTAAGTTCTCAGCTCCAGTCGCATCTTACGGAGCCTTCCCTTAGTGTTTTTATTCCTACTACGCCTAATCCCACTTCCGGCTGGTATGCGATTGTGCCAGAGAATGAAGCTATAGATTTAGAAATCTCCATTGAAGATGCTTTCAAGGTTCTAATTTCTGGAGGAATTGTTAGTCCTGGAAGCACACCTTCCAGTATCCCTTCGGGGTTTCCTAAATCAGAAAAAGTTCCCTCTGCTGTGAATGAGGTGGAGAAACCGAGCCAGGTTTTATCTGCCCTGAAGCTAGAAACTTCTGTTAAGGAAGAAAACTCGGGGATTTAAGTGGGTTTTAGCCTCCTGCTGCTACTATTAATATTCTTATCCTCAGTAACAGAGTTGTCTAAATTATGCCCTCTCGCAAACAACCTAGAAGTATAGCTAGAGAACTAGCCCTCTTGAGCATTAGCCAAATTAGTAGTAACCCACAGAAACTAGCAGAGGAAGATCTCAATATTTTTGTTTTGAGTGCGGTGAGAACTTTAACGGCGGAAGTTCAAGATTTGTTGGAAGCTGCTGCTGGAGAGACTAAAAGAGGAGAAGAAAGGCTACTAAATAGTAGTCGGGCAAATGAACTTGATAGCGCCAAGGAAATGGTAGTAGATGCGATCAAGTTAGCACAGTCAGCAATTAATCGTTTGGGAACAGCGATTGAAATTCCTGAGTTTGTAGAGTTAACTAATAGACAAGAAGTCAAAGACTATGCTGTTGAGTTGATTGCTACAGTCAAAGAGAGACGTCTAGAAATTGAA
>CAZSEZ010000098.1:0-8600 GCA_964606015.1 uncultured bacterium | reverse complement strand
GTTTTGGTGGCTTGGCAGCTAAATCGATTGCCCAGAATAGACCGCGACATTCTAACTATTGCAGTAGCAGAAATTTTATACTTGGAAATTCCTGATAAAGTAGCCATTGACGAGGCTGTTGAATTAGCTAAAAGATACTCTGATAGCGATGGTTTTCGCTTTATTAATGGAGTTTTACGCAGGGTTAGCGATCGCATTAGTAATCCAAATGCTTCTGAGTCATCTCAGCAACCAGAACCAGAATCGGTATAATGAGCTTAATCTGATTTAGATATAGTTTTTATGGCTTTGGGTCTCTCGTTCGAATTGACTTTTCTACAATCTTTTGACTTTGTTTTAGGCGCTTTTTTACCGCCGCTGCCTATCGATAGCCTATTCTCTACTCAGGGCATTATGGTAATGCTCTTGATGGCTTATGGCGGGGCGATGTGGATGTTTCTTTCGAGTGCGCCCAAAGTTTACACTGTCATGGTGAGTGATTTGAGCATAGCTAGAGAATTTTATGAAGGGTTGCTCGATCTTCCTGCTGCGGATGTTCCTCTCCACTATTACTACAACTACGATCAGGGTATGGGAACTGGCGGTCTAGACCCAATGTATATGTCAGTTAATCCTGCTACTACTGGCATGAACACGACTGATGGTTTGTGGTATCAGCTCAAAAAAAATACTCAGCTACACGTAATTACTGGAGCTAGTCGTGGTTACAGTGAGCGTCAACGTCATGTTTGTTTTGATCGCGATTGCCTAGAAGACTTATTACTCAAGGTTCAATCTCGCCGTCTCAAATACAAGATTAGACGTGATCGCCCCTTAAACTTCCTTGTAAAAGACCGCGATCAAAGAACTATTGAAATGGCAGAAGTAAATGCCTGAACAAATTTTGTTAGTTAAGTTGTTTGCCTGTTAACTCAACAAAAATGTCTTCTAAATTAGAGTTACGGATCATTACTCCTGTCTTATCTTCTAGAGATTCTAAGTAACTATTTGCTGTAGTAGTATCGGCGAAAAACTGATAATCAAGACGATCACTTGTTTGCGTAACTGCGATCGCTCTACCGTAACGGTCTCGAAAGTGTTCTAGGGTTCCTAATTCAATTAGTTTTCCCGCTTCCATAATGCCAATTCTGCCTGGTTTACCATTGCCACAGCGATCACATAGAAACTCAACCTCTTCCATATAATGGGTCGTTAACAAAATGGTCATTCCTTTATTATTTAGATCCTGAATAATTTCCCATAAGCGACGGCGAGTTTGTGGATCTAGCCCAACAGTTGGCTCATCCAAAAAAAGAATTTTGGGTTCGTGGAGTAAAGCGCGCGCAATCTGTAAGCGACGTTTCATCCCACCAGAAAGGGTCTTCACCAAGGCGTTTCTTTTCCCAGTGAGTTCTACATACTCTAGCCAGCGATTTATTTTTTTTTGTCTTTCGGGATTGGGAATGTGATGCATTCTGCCATGGAATTCTAGATTTTCCCAGACAGATAATTCTCCATCAACACTAGTTTGTTGCAGTACTACACCAATATTCCGCTTGACCAAGATTGAGTCTCTACTGGTGCTATAGCCCGAGACTTCGATGCTACCACTGCTGGGTTGGGCTAGGGCGATTAGCATTCTAATCGTGGTTGATTTACCTGCACCGTTTGCTCCAAGCAGACCAAAAATTTCTCCTTTCTCAATCTCAAAAGAAAGTTCGTTGACAACTGGTACCTGATCGTAAACCTTGGAAACGCGATTGACGCTAACTGCAATAGTCATAAACAATTAAGAGTATTCTGGGAAAAAAAATAGAAGGTATGGCAAAAGCCAAAAATAATGTTAATATTTGGCGAAGTATTTACGTAAAGACTGTGAAGATACAAAGAACTCCATCCTAAACTGGCTCAAGTTGTTAGGAAAATTGGTTATCCTGGTTGGGAGACATCTCGGTTTCTTGGTTGATTTCTGTTAAAGGTTTCCACCCAGAATGCCATAGAAAGTCATCCTTTAGTTGCTCGGCATTAAGCCAAAAACGGGTCTTGGGATCGCAGGAGGCGACCATTTCTGCAAAAACCCATTTACCCTGGTTTTTTCGATTAACAACTTGAAAATGTCGCCAGCCCCAACTTTTTTGTTGGGCTGTCCATTTAGAACCTAATAAGTGGGGGAACTTTTGTTTCTTTCCTTTCGACATTTTAACTATTAACGATAATGATGAGATTATATACTGGTCGCAATAACGTAACTAAAAAATTGTGATAATTTTATGAAGATGAATCGCGTTTTCTATCAATTAATTTTAAGTAAGACTGCTCAAGTAGTGACAGTTGCTGCCTCCTTATTATTAACCATTCAACCTGCTGCGATCAAGGCGCAAGGTAGTGAGGGGGAAGTTCCTACTTTGTCTCCTACGGCTACTTCTGAGCCTGTTAGTTTTAGTAATACTGAAAGTGACTATACTTTGGGTGCAGGAGACCAGATTAGACTTGATATCTTTCAGGTTGCAGAGTACAGCGGTACTTATCCAGTTTTAGTGGATGGGACTATTAGTCTGCCGTTAGTTGGTAATCTAAATGTAGATGGTTTAACTCTTAAGCAAGCTTCTGCTGAAGTGTCTAAAAAGTACGAAGTTTATTTGAAAAGACCTCTTGTAACTGTTGGTTTGTTAGCGCCTAGACCTTTGAAAATTGGTATTTCTGGTGAAGTGGATAATCCTGGTACTTATGAGATTGCTCTGGCTGCTGAAAGCCCTAACTTTCCAACTGTGACCGACATGATCGAAGACGCTGGTGGGATTACTACCATTGCTGATGTTCGTAATGTCCGCATCACTAGAACAGTCCAAGGTAGAGAGGTATATTACAACTCTGATCTTTGGTCTCTCTTGACTCAAGGCAGAATCAATCAGGATATTTCTCTAAGAGATGGTGACACTATATTTATTCCTACCGTAGAGGAAATCAATCCTGCTGAATTGTCAAGACTCTCTGAAGCTAGCTTTGGATTGCAGACTAATGAGCCAATTCAAGTTGCGGTAACTGGAGAAATTAACCGTCCTGGTTCTCACGTTATCACTCCAGAACAGATAGGTGGTGGTAATAACGTAGATGGTCAAGCACGTGGTTCCTTGCCTCCTCGTCTTAGTCAGGCAGTACAGGCAGCAAGTGGGCTAAAACCTCTAGCTAACGTTAGAGAGGTAGAGGTTCGTCGCCGTGCTTGGGATGGTTCAGAGAAACTAATCGCAGTTGATCTCTGGGAAATTATCAAATCTGGAGATATAGATAAGGATTTAATCCTTCAAGATGGTGATAGTATAAGTGTCCCTCAAGCTACAGCTTTGGCATCGGCAGATGAAGCTCTATCTAACGATGTTTTCCGCTCGGATATCACAGTTAATGTGGTTGGTGAAGTTAATACCCCTGGGGCGCAAGCAGTTCCTCCTGGAACTCCTCTAAACCAAGCTATTTTGGCCGCAGGTGGTTTTAATACTCAAAGAGCAGACCAAGGTGAAGTAGAGCTGGTTAGACTAAATCCAGATGGCACAGTTAACAAGCGGATAATCCAAGTTGATTTTGCTCAAGGACTCAATGAAGACACTAATCCTTCTCTAAGAAACCAGGATGTAATCGTGGTAAATCCTTCTGGCTTTACTAAAACTACTGATGGTGTCAGCAAAGCTGTAAGTCCTCTAGGCGGGGTAGTTGGTTTGTTACGCCTATTTATTGGTTTCTAACCTTTTTTGTCAAAGCTGCTCTATTATCGTAGAGCAGCAATTTGCATATTGTGACCATAGAAAACTAAAGAACAGAGGTATGCGAGGACTCCTTAAGAATGCCAGATAAAAGTTTGGAACAGTACCTTTATCCTAGCTCCAGCAATGGAAAAGAAAATGGAAACAGAAATGGTAATGGATCTTATCTCTATTCTGTACCTCCACTGGAGAGCAACACTAGCTTTGAGGAAGACGAGGATAGCATTGACCTCAGGCAACTGCTAAATGTTTGTCGGCATCGTTCTCGCTTAATCGGACTTTTTGCTTTAGGGATAACCGCTGCTTCTGTTCTTTGGACATTTATTCAGGAGCCAAAATATCAAGGCAGTTTCCAGCTTTTAGTTGAACCTATTAGTAAGCAAAGAGACCAAAGTACTCTTTCGATTCTGGGACAAGATTGGGGAGGGTTGGACTATGAAACACAAATTGAGGTTCTTCGGAGTCCTGAGAATTTGCGATCTGTGGTTAGTGAGCTAGTTCAGAAATATCCTGAATTAGAATACGGAGATCTAATTAAACTTAGAAATTCTCCATTGGAAATTAAGCAAATAGATGAGACAAAAATCCTAGAGATTGCTTTTACTGATACTGATCGGGAAAAGATTGATTTGGTTCTGACAACTTTATCTCGGCACTATCTTGAGTACTCTTTAGCAGAAAGAAGAGCTGAGGTTAATCAAGGTATTGAGTTTGTCGGTAAAGAGTTACCAGGCATTCAAGGAAGAGTTGATAAGCTGCAAGAGCAACTCCAAAACTTTAGACAGAAGCACGATCTATTGGATCCAGAGCAAAGGGCAGAAACCCTCTCCGATAAAAAAGTTGCTTTTGAACAAAAATATTTTGATACTCAAATTCAGTTAGTTGAAACTAAAGCTCTCTACACCAAGCTTCAGAATCAACTAGGGAAGAATCCTCAAGAAGCGATTACTAACAGTTATCTTAGTGACTCTCCTCGTTACCAAAATTTATTAGCAGAGCTACAAGAAGTAGAACTGGAACTAGCTAGAGAATCTGTCCGGTTTTCCCCTCAGAATCCCGTTATTATTGGTTTAGAGGAGAGAAAAGCCAATCTAATTCCACTCTTGGAAAGAGAAGCTATTGGTGTATTAGGACGTAATTTCAATCCAGGGGTAGATTTCACAACCTCTGCTCCTTCTCCTAGTTCTTTGCGATCGCAGCTTGATATTCAATACATTCAAGCAGCTAACACTACGGAGATTTTGGAACTTCGTGCCTCCGCTTTAGAAGCGTCTTTAGCTGAGTTGGATGCAGACATCGAAGGAATTCCCAAGATTGCCAGAGAGTATACCGAATTACAGCGAGATCTCACAGTAGCCACAGAAAGCTTAAACCGTTTCTTGTCAGCTCAAGAAGAGTTACAGTTAGAGGCTGCTCGCCAAGCTTTACCTTGGCAACTAATTGCTGGGCCAATTCAGAAAGAAGATCCGGTCTCACCTAGTGTGCCGCGCAACCTCGCGTTAGGAATGATTGGTGGCTTGATGTTGGGGATGGGGGCTGCACTACTGGCCGAAAGACTAGACCCTGTATTTCACTCTTCTGAGGAGATTAAAGAAAGCATCAAATTACCCATGTTGGGAATTATCCCTGTAGAAAAAGATCTTGTTCCTACTGCTGAGGATGTTCCTGAAGAGGAAGAAGTTGTTTTACCTCAATTACAGATTGGGGGTAAAGTTCTGGATCTGAATGCTAGTGAGTCTGATGCTCAAATAGGAACTACTGCAAAGGTTCCAAGCAGAAAAATACGAAAAAGACGCTACAACGCATCTCCCTTCTCTGAAGCTTTCCGTTCTTTAAACACTAATATTAGACTCTTGGGTTCTGATAGTTCGTTGAACTCGATTGTTATTAGTTCTTCGATTCCTTCAGAAGGTAAGTCTACGATTTCCTCTCACTTGGCTCAAGCAGCAGCAGCAATGGGTCAGCGAGTTTTGCTTATTGATGCAGATTTACGTCGTCCCCAAGCACATCTCTGGACTGGTCTAGACAATGATAATGGCTTGAGTAATGTTCTTTCTTCTCCTCTACCAACTGAAGATGAAATTGAATTGAAACATTTGATCGAACAAACTGTTCGTCAACCTGAGGAATGGGAAGGTCTCTCTGTAATTACCGCGGGGGAAATTCCTCCAGATCCAACCCGTCTACTTTCTTCTCAAAGAATGTACAAGGTTATGGATATTCTGAAAGAATCTGGAAAATATGACCTAATTATTTACGATACACCACCCATTTTGGGCTTTGCTGATGGGCGTATTCTGGCTAATAGAACTAATGGTGTAGTTTTAGTTGTCCGCATTGGTAAGACGGATCGTTCTTTAGTTAAACAGAATATTGATAACTTAAGAGTTTCTCATGTTCCAGTTCTTGGTATCGTGGCTAACCATGCTAGCTACGCTTCTGGAGACTCCTATCACTACTACAATAAGTACTATACCAAGAGAGATTAGACCCGCAAATTTTGATGGCAAATACTACCATAATATCTACTTCAGTGTTGACTACTTTGATGATGATTGGTTTGCCCTTTTTCATCAGAGCTTCCGTCAAAGACCGCACTCAACAAATTCAACTACCTACTTCGGAAGCAGAGGAAACTTTTTTGCCTAAGCTGCAAGAGTATTTTGCCTCTAGAGCTTATAGAGTAGTGGATCTGGATGAAGAAAAAAACCAAGTTACTTTTGAGGGATTTGTTCAGCCCAGTGTTTTTTTAGCAATATTTCTCAGTTTTGTAGCTGCGGTTGGCTTGTTTTGTTTGATTTTGATTTTGTGTTTTTTCTATTCGGACTACAGTAGTTTCTTTTGGTTTTTACTTTTGCTGTCTCCTTTGGCAGGAATCTTTTATTGGAAAAAAGCTGGTCGTCTAGAGCAAGTTTTACTTTCTGTAGAACCTAATATGGGTTTGGCAGAATATAGCAATATTATTAAGTTAACTGGCCATCGAGACGAATTGAAACAACTGCAAGAGACGCTAACTTTTGAAGTTTAGTTTTGATTGAGTTATTTCTTTTGCGGCTTGGTCTCGTTTTGGTGGACGATATTCGTCGTTCCATTTCTGCGCAATGCAATGCCGACAAACTTGCCACCTAGTTAATTCTGCCTGTGTTGTTAGGCAATTACATTGTGGGCAAGTGAGGGTTGAAGATTTTGCCTTAGTTTTCTCTAGTAATTGACGAATTAATGCCTGGGTTGATTCAGATTGGGTTGATCTGCTTTTTTTTGCTTCAATTATTTGTTGAAGATTAACTGCTTGTAATTTGATCTCGTTGTTAGTTACTGGTGGGATTCGGGTTTTGAGGCTGTGCCAGCGAGCGGGAGAAAACTTGATCTTAGTAATTTTAATTTGCAGATGAGTTTGAATCTTTTTCGAAATCGCAAAACTTTGTAGAGATAATTCTTGGGCCCATACTGCACTAGAAGTAGCAACGTAGAGGGTATCTTTTTCGATGTGTAAGGGTTTGCTATTTTCTGTAGCTTGAGAATTAACTAACTCGTGCCATGAGTATTTGATCTGACAATAATCACGATAATATTTCCAAGCAGGCTGTTGGATTATTTGCTGTAGAATTTTGCCTAGGGCGCTTTGGGGATTATTGAGAGACATAAAACCCTTAGTTGTGTTGATTATTGACTGCGGATAGTTTTGCTCTGAAAGGAAGTGAGTTGTTTGGATGTTTGATTTAAAAGCTTTGTTGGTTAGTCAAACTGAGAATAATTGGTTAATCAATGGAGATAGTTTAAGCTTACTACAACAAACTCAAGCCAGAATTGATGAGTTAGTAAATTTTAAAATCGAGTATGGAGAGCTTCCGAGAGTTTTTTTGCTGGAATCTGATGCGATCGCTTATATTGCAGGATTTTTAGCAGCAGTTATTACAAAAGCTCCTGTTTTTTTAGGTGATCCTCATTGGCAAAGCTCAGAGAAACAATTAGTTATTGAGTTAATTCAACCCAATTTAATTGGAGTAGCACATTCTTTTAACCAAGTCTCAATTCAGATCAGTAGTGAACAAAAGCCAATCATTGGAATTGCTACTGGAGGCTCGTCGGGAAAAGTTCGCTTTGCTGTTCATACTGTGGCATCTTTAACTGCTTCGGTTCATGGTTTTAGCAAGTATTTTCAGACAGATCGAATTAATTCTTGTTGTACTCTGCCTCTATTTCATATCAGCGGTTTGATTCAAGTTTGGCGATCGCTTTTAACTGGGGGCAAATTAGCAATCTTTCCCTATCGAAAGCTCAGACATCAACAATATCCAGACATCGATCCTAGTAACTTTTTTATCTCTCTCGTACCGACGCAACTACAATTTTTGATCGCACAGAAGCCTGATTGGTTGGCTGGGTTTCAGGCTATTTTGCTGGGGGGAGCCCCTGCTTGGCAGTCACTTCTTATTCAAGCTCAAACTCTGCAACTGCCTATTGCCACAACCTATGGGATGACCGAAACCGCTTCTGGAGTGAGTTTTCTCTTGCCCAAAGATTTTTTAAGGGGAAATTTTAGTAGTGGTCGAGCACTGCCTCACGCACAACTTGAGATTGTCAATGCAGCAGATAAGCCCTTGCAAGTTGATCAAATAGGTACGGTCAAAATTACAGCGGAGTCTTTGTATTCTGGTTACTATCCAGATTACAGATCTCAGAAAAAATCGCTCCTTACAGATGATCTCGGTTATTTGGATTCTCAAGGATATTTGCAAATTGTCGGGCGCAGCAGCCAAAAAATCATCACTGGTGGAGAAAACGTTTATCCTACAGAGATCGAAGCAGCGATCTTGGCAACCAATCTAGTAAGAGATGTGGCGGTGTTGGGTTTGCCTGATGATA
>CAZSEZ010000097.1:0-13868 GCA_964606015.1 uncultured bacterium | reverse complement strand
AAATCAAGCTATTGAATGGGTAATTGCTCAAGCACATCTAATTTCAGTCGATGTGGCTCAAGAAGTAGAAGAAATTTTAAACTTAGGGAGAGAAAATCCTCTCGATCCTAATGAGAGTAAGCGAGTTCTTGAACGAGCAATCATCACCCTAAGACAGAGTGCTATGGAGCGAGGGGATAGTAATGTCACAAAATCTTTCGAAGGAAGCATTAGCGAAGTTGTTGATCGCATCATCCAGCATCGCGAGTTAACAACTTCCGCTCAGACAACCACTGCTTCCATTACTTCAAAAGTTCACATTATTGAACACCAAGGAATAAACAAAGAAAGACTGAAGCCTGACCCTTGTTTTCATGGTAGAAGAGTTCCAATGAACTCAGGATTTGTTTGGCTGAAAGATATTCAGCTCTGGAATGACAACAAGCGACTTGATATTCCCCTAGAACAGTTTCGCCAAACAATGGATAGAGAGCCTAGTTCTGAAGAACTCTTAGATATCATGTATAGCAACATGAGTCTGCCTGGGATGAAAGATTTACCTGGGTTATCAACAACAGAAAAAGACGATCTGTTTGAAATTCGCAAACTAGCCAATAGCATTGCGTTCAATGGCGTTCAAAAACCTCCTATCATTGATATTGATGGTACTCTTCTTGATGGAAACCGACGAGTTGCTGCTTGCTACTATATTTTCAACCATCCTAAAAAATTTGGGTTAGAAGCCAGAAAACGTGTAGAAAACATATTTGTTTGGCAGCTTACTGAATATGCAACAGGTGATGACCGAGAAGCAATCATAGTCGCTCTTAATTTTGAAGATGATTGCAAGCTAAAGTGGCCAGAATATGTCAAAGCTAGAAAGATTAATGAAGCTTGGCAAACAATGTTGTCTCTAGAGCCGAGATCTCCTAGCTCAACAAGGCTAAAGGAAATGAAGCTAGAACTTTCAGAAAACTTTGGCTATGGACGCAATACATCTGTGATCAGCAGATACTTAAAGATGATGCAGGTTGCTGACGAATATGAAGATTTTCTAATTGAGGAAAAAGGTGAAGATGAATACGTTTCTCAGCACAGTGCTAATCGTTACTTTCAATATTTTGATGAACTATCGAAAGGGCCTAATCCTGGTGGTGTAGCTCATACGCTAGGTCTAGATGAATCGCTAAAACATTTGGTGTTTGAACTGCTACACCAAGGAAAATTCAAAAACTGGAATTTGATCCGAAGCTTAAGATATTGCGACCAGGATACATTCGATTCATTAGTAAGAGCCAGAGAACAAATAGATTTAGATGATGCCCAAGACCTTGTAGAAAATACCCTGAACGATGCAAAGAATCGGAGTCGTCAGGAGAAACGGGAGAAGAATCTATTAGGAGTTAATGACAAAATCGAAAAATTTGTGAACTTTTTGGAAAATTTAGAAGTTGGTGACTATATCAATGTAATTAGACCAGAAAAGTTACAAAAGCTTCGTAATGCTCTAATGGTGGTAGATAAGATGATTGAAGCCATCCAACAGGTTAACTCTAGTAAGGGGTAGAAAAATGGATGATTTTCAAGACTCGATCTCTGCCTATGTTCGTACATCTGAAACCCTCGATCGCATTGTTTTTACCCCACGAAAAAAGGATCAACTTCGTGCTTTAAGTCGTTTGCTTAAGCGATCGCTTTCAGGAGTGAAGATACATAAATCTCCAGAAGGGGTTTGGATCTCAGCTCACAATACAGCAGCTATTCTGAGTTTGAAGAACACAGAGGATTTTCGATGGACAGAAGAGGCAAAACTTCTTGTAGAAAACAGACAAAAAGTAAGACAAGTTGATAAAAAGCTCTATAAACAAGTAAAACAAATCTGTTCTGGTGGTGAAGTCCTAGCAAAAACACAGCTTTCTGATGTTCCAGGTTTAGATGTTCTCGACAATCATCAATGGGTAAATGTTGCTGCAATGACATTGTCACAAGGTTATGGTTTATGTATCTTTGACGAGCAGGGAGCGGGAAAAACTGTTACGCTCATTTTTGCCTTTGATGTCCTAGTTGCCAGAGACGAGGTTGATTTTGCCCTAATCGTAGCTCCTAAAAGTATGGTTGCGGAGTGGCCGCGAGACTTTGAACGCTTTAAAAATGACCTTTATAAAGTTGAGGTGATAGGCGGTACTCGAAGGCAGAAACGTGCGGTAATTGCTTCTAAAGCTGACGTACTTGTAACTAACTTTGAGACGGTTGTTTCAATGGAAGATGAATTGCGATCTTTACTCTGTTCCTATCAAGGACGAGCAGTGCTGGTAGTTGATGAATCCTTTTATATTAAAAATCTAGATGCGAAAAGAACTCAAGCTTTGCGAAGACTTCGTGAATGGTGCGGTAGAGCTTTTGTCCTTTGCGGTACACCAGCTCCTAATAGTCCTCATGACTTAATCCAGCAGTTTAACTTAGTCGATTTTGGTTTGACTTTTGATAGTGTCAATATTCCCGATGACCGCAGCGAAGCTCTTCCTGTGGTTCAGGAAACTATTGAACAGCGGGGATTATTCATACGCCATCTTAAAGCTGATGTACTTCCCGACTTACCCATCAAAAATTTCAATCGCATCCTCATTCCATTACAACCCCAACAAAAAAGAGCATATGTCGCAGCATTAAAAAATCTAATTGTCGATCTTCGTTCTATAGATGAAAAAGCCTTCCGAAGACAAATAAGTTCATTTTTAGCAAAAAGAAGTGCTTTGCTACAAATCTGTTCAAATCCAGTTTCTGTGGTTGAAGGCTATGAAGAAGTGCCAGCCAAGCTAATAGTCCTTGATGAAATACTCAAAGATTTTATTGCTCATAAGAAAGAAAAGGTAGTTTTATGGTCTTTTTATACTGCTTCTATTGATGCTATGTATAACAGATACAAATGCTTTAATCCTGTTAGATATGACGGCACAGTTAACGATGTAAACAAACGTCGAGAAGCAATATCTAAATTTCAGGAAGATGATGAAACCATGTTATTCATTGCTAATCCTGCTGCTGCTGGGGCGGGAATTACGCTCCATCGATCTTGCATAGCTATTTATGAATCAATGTCTAATCAAGCTGCACACTATTTACAAAGCTTAGATCGTATTCATAGAAGAGGACAAAAACGCGATGTAGAATATTTAATTCTTCTATGCGACCAAACCCTTGAACTGGCAGAATACAAACGTTTAACCAAAAAAGAAAAAACAGCGCATAAACTATTAAAAGATGAAGTTAAAGAACCAATTACAAAAGAGATATTACTTCAAGAAGCTATTAGTGCGAATCAAATGTTAGGTACATCTACTTTCGATTAGAAGAACTAGTAAAATACAGATAAATCATGCAGTTAAACATGGCTAACAATATCAAGAAAAAGTTAGATGCATCTAAAAGAGATTATCTTATCGATAATAATCTTCTCTTTTCCTTGCAGCAGATAATATATATCATTCAACAAACTCGATAAATAACACTTTGGCTTCTGGTGAACTTTTATATTCTAAGGCTTTAGTTTCAATTCGCTTTAACTGTCCCAAAGCTCTACCGCAGGGAAATCCATAAGCTTTCTTAACGCGATCGCTTGCTATCTGAAGAGCAGTCCGAGATTTTTCAACAAATTCATTGAGTTCGTATTCTGTTCCTGGAAGAAAGTATTCTTTGACAACAAGAGAAGGGGAATAGCAAGTTTCTTCTGTGCCATCCGACCATTGAATTTTGAAGTTAATTTCAGGCATAGTTCTTGAGTGGATAATTAGTAGTTTTGTAATAAGTTTGAATAGTGCTTTAGGTGAAGCTGGGCAGACTTTTGCCAAGAGTACTGAGCAGGAATTGGGGCAGCATTCTGAGCAAGCTTTTCTCTAGTATCTCGATCTAGGATATCAAGCATACCACTGGCTATTTCTTGAGGAGAATTAGGATCGACGAGTAAAGCAGAATCTTGATTTAGAAATTCGGTAAAGGGAGGAATATTTGAAGTAAGGACTGGTAGACCTGATGCGATCGCTTCTAATAAAACTAATCCCCAACCTTCTTTAATCGAAGGAAAAATAAAAGCATCGGCACAGCGATATAAGACTGGGATATCTGCATCTAACATTACGCCTGGTAAGATTAGCTGCTCGCCAATGATTAAATTATGTTCTTTGACTAAATTAAAAAACTTGACCCTATAAGGTTCATAATCAAATAAGGTTTCGCCCCCAGCAATAATCAATTGTGCTTGAGGATGAGTTTTCAGGACTTTAATGAAAGCTTGTAACAGATTAAGCGAGTTTTTACGCGGTTCGATCCCACCAATAGTCAGATATACCAGTCCGTTATTTCTAATCCCTAGTTTTTGTTTTAGTTCTGTTTCTTTGCCATTAGGTTCACTGGAAAATCGCTTAAGATTTACCCCATTGATAATTATTGGAGTATCTATTTGATATTGCTGTTTTAATTCTTGTTGCCAATACCGAGAAACGCAGAGTGCTAAATCTGGTTCTACGATTGAGCGATCGTGGCATTCTTGTAGATAAGGACTATTAAACTCATCTATATGATGAACAGTACGAATAAAATGAGTAATCTTTTTTTGATCTCGCAATACTTTTAAAGCATTACTACTAATGCAGTCTTGAGAGTGATAAATATCGTATTGAGCTGATTCCTGAATCAAATAGTCGATAAACTCTTGAATTCGCTGTTTAATTAGTTGATCTACTGGATCTAAATCATCTTCACCAAGATTACCTTGGCAATAATTTTCTTGTCTTTGGAGTAATATCTGCCTATCTATGACAGGTTTAGTAGGAATCAATTTACTAGGACAGCTTAAAGGACGATGAAAACCGAGATTATCTTTGTCCAATGCATAGATGCAAACACTGTGGCCTTCTGCTTGCAAAGCTTCGGCTAATTCAATAGTATGTATAACCCCTCCTCTTGGCTTAGTCGAGTAGGTGAGTAGAGCAATTTTTAATGATTTCTGCATATATCAGCTACGAAAAATTTTTCGGTTATTTTGCCCTATTAACGTCCAGTTTACTAACCATAAAGGCAGATGTTAGCCATTATTAGTTGCTGATTGGTAATCATTTTGTAACTTTTGATACAGGATAAAAATCTAACTTGACTATCAATAGACGTAATGGCTCATTCGATCTTATTTGTGTGTCTAACGATTTAATTGACCCTACGCGATTATTATTTGAGTTACAAAAAATAGATCGCCTCAATCAAAGTTTATCTGGCTGTTTGCGACCAGAATCTATTGCAGCGAAGATCACAGATGGTTTAGTGGCCAAATTTGACTGTGCATTTGCGCGAATCTGGCTGTTAGAACCCAAGTTTTCCCATTTAAGATTACTTGCTTCCTCAGGACTATATACCAGACTGGATGGTGATTTTGCGACTGTGCCAATGGGAGCTTACAAAGTAGGCAAGATTGCTCAGCACTGCATTCCTTTTTTGAGTAATCAACTAGCAGATGAGTCTTGGGTAAAAGATCGAGACTGGGCAATCAAACATCAAATATGTGGTTTTGCTGGTTTACCCTTAACCATTTCAGGAAAAGCAATTGGTGTATTAGCCGTCTTTAGCCATCAACCAATGCAAGCTGAGGTTTTAGAAGCCTTAAAAATTCTCTGTAGTTCAGTGGCAGTAACTTTAAGTAATGCAGATATCTATCAACAAAAGTTACAACATAATTTGAGTTCTTCGGAAAATAGAACTCAAGAAGATAACCCTCTTTCCGAACAGGTGTCTCGTATCTTAGGTAATGAGAACTTAACCCTAGTTGGAACAGAAAGACAGCTACCGATCTCTTGTACTTATACTGTATTAAAGATTGCAGAAGAGTTAAGTTCTAAGAACTGTAATTATTGTCGATTAACCTACTCGCAAGATAGCTTTTACTTAGAGGCAATGTTAGACAAGTTGCCCAAACAAGAAAAAGATTTTATATCACCAAAACTTTTCTACATAATTAATCATTTAGGTGGTCATATTAAAACTGATAATAATAATACTGACCTATTAAGAATAGAAGTATCATTCTGCTATGAGGAACAACCGAATAAATGTGCTCAGCTTTCTCAAAGAGAACAAGAGGTAATGCAACTATTAGTTTCAGGAATGCGAGATCGCGAAATAGCGAAAACTCTATTTATCAGCGATCGTACTGTAAAGTTTCACATTAATAATGTCATGCATAAATTCAAAGCTAAAACCCGCATTCAAACTGTATATTTAGCTTGTAGCAATGGTTGTCTTCCTGAAATGTAAAAAGCATTGATTTAACTACTTTACAATATAGTTAAGAGAAGAGAACTCGACCATGTTGTTGAAAATCCCAGAATATAGATTCAGTTTCTTGTGAATGAATTATTAATTGAGAACTATTTGTGATTTCTCCTATCGCAAAACAGTCTATTGACTCAGTGTTAAATTTTTCTGTAACTTGCTCTAAATAATTTTTTGAAATAGCTAGTAAAAAACCATAGCTAGGAAAGGAAGTTAACCAAGTCTCTAATTCAATATTTTCTGGAGAAACAATGCGATCTAAGTCTAGAATCGCCCCACATTGTGAAGACTCGATCAGCATTAGTAAAGTCCCAATAATACCTCCCATACTAATATCTTTTCCTGTCTGACAAAGATTATTTTCTGCTAGAAAAGGTAAAATATCGAGCTTTTTTTGCAATAAATTTGGTGGGGACTTGGTGGCTGCATTCCAAAAAGGGAACTTGGGGTGCATCTCTCCTGCCAAATCAATAGCAACAACTAACAAGTCTCCTGGTTTTGCGGTAAAACTGCTAATTATTTTATTAGCTCGCCCCATAATTGATACGGCTAGACTGTTAAAGCGACTTTTCAGGTTGGTATGTCCACCGACGATTGGGACATTAAAAGCTTGAGATGCTGCTTTCATTCCTGCCAACAAGGGTAATGCTTTGGCTCTATCCTCAGTCCAAATAGTATCCACTAAAGCGATCGCTCTTCCCCCCATAGCTGCAATATCGCTGATATTGACCATCACAGCACACCAACCAGCAAACCAAGGGTCTTCCTCCACTAAGACATCCCACATCCCTTCTGAAGCTAATAGTAAATAACTATCACCATCTAGAATAACAGCACAATCATCCCCAACAGCGATCGGACTATTACTTAGCTCTAAGGCTTGGTTAATAATCTGAATGTCTTGTTTATGAATAATACCTAGAGATTTTCTAAGGTTAGTTATTAATGATTCGAGATCGATTTTCCTATGATTATCCATAGATATATAATTAGGATGATTTACTACTAAGAAGACTTAAGAAGACTATTGATTTATATCATTATCTCTTGACGATAAGGTACATGATACACAACTATTTTTCGTCCTAATGATAGTATCTATCACAAAGATTTATAACACATATTGTTTGGCTCAAGTTCAAATATTCATGTCAGCATATATGCGTTTATAGATCTTAGTAAAGCAGCCGACAATCCATAGTATTATAGATAATCAGTATTAAATACTAGTTCTCTCAATATCTAAATCTTAGAAGCTCGCTTGACTTACTCATTTTTAGTTTGATAAGTGGCTATTCATTGGAAAAATCTCAACTACTAACCAACTTAATAAAACTCTAGTTATTGAAGCATAAGCAAATATTTAACTGAGTCCTAGTATGAGTTCACGTTCTACGAGTGAAGATTAAATCTAGCTATCTATTGATTAGAAGCTCTATAGGATAAAAAGTTCTCCTTCCATCATTAAGATAATAGTTTCAGCCCCAATTCTCCCCATATCGGGCTCTTTTCCTAGGGGCATTTCTACGCCGTAGAGCCAATTTTTTCCATCAGGCTGACAAAAAAGAATCCTACCCTTTCCACCAAGAAAGTGAACTTGTTGAGACGCAGCAAACTTAGGAGCTTTTGTGAGACTTTTCATGAGCTATATTTCTCTTGGAAGTAACGCTAAACTAACTCTCAATTTAGCGAAGGTTTATTTGACTGATTTAAAGTATCTATCAAGAAAAACCAGACATTTGTGAACCACAATTAAAGATTTATTCAGCCTCTTCTCAGGAAGTCAGTTCATAATAAAAAAATAAACATTTTCTTTAGAAAAATACCATTGCTTAAATTTTCCCAATGAAATATCTTCACTTAGAAATATTTTTAGCTTTTATGCTGTTTGCCCTGGCACCTTCTGCTCTTCATGCCCAGAATATCCTAGAGGAGCAGGCGAAAACGCCTGAGGTAGCGATTTCGGCTAGAGAATTTTTACAGCGTGGCAAACTCAATCTTGAGAAAATGGCTTATGGGGCAGCGATTAGAAACTTTAATCAAGCCATACTCCTCAACCCCAACATGGCCGATAGCTATTATTATCGGGGTTTAATCAGGGCCACACTGGAAGATCAGCTTGGGGCTATTTCCGATTTTGACGATGCTATCCTCAGAGATCCTCGTCATAGTTGGGCCTACTATCATCGAGCAGGGGTGTTCTTTAATCTAGATAATCAGGCAGAAGGTATCTTGGATCTACAGCTAGCAGCTCAATTGTTTTCTGAGCAAGGCGAAAGAACGGGCTATCAACAAGCAGTAAAATTACTCAACCATTTTGGAGTCAAAAGCCCAGTTGATTAACTTGGATTTGTAATTGAAACTTTTGTGATAATCCCAAAATTTGCTCACACACCAAGAGAGCAAATTTATGGAAATGCCCTCCTCATCAGAGGTTTATTTGGGATAAAGAGCTTAAATCTAGTTGGTCAAACCCTTGTAAAAAAACTAATAATTTTCTTGCGATCGCATTTACTCCATTATCAACGTTGGATTCGATATTAATCGGGATTACAGGATCGTGGAGAGATAAACGCAGTAATAACCAGCCTTGTTCATTAGCTGACTGACAAGCAATTCTAACTCCTTCATAGTTGTTGGGAACGACTAGCCAATTAGTTTGAGTTTCAGCAAACTTTCTTAGTTCAGTAATTAACTGATTACCATATTCTTTAAAGTCTTTAGTCTTGATCTTGAGGCGAAACTCTTCACTCTCAGTCGGTCCCTTTAAATCAGTGATTAAGTCAGTGATGAGCTGATTTTTTAGTTTAGCCTTGGCCAGTTCACTTAATAACTTGGTTGCTAAATAGGCTCCATCATCGAGAAAATAATTTTCTTTCATAGCAGCATGACCCGATGTCTCAATAGCTAACCAGGATTCTTGCTGTTTATTATTTAGAGCGATCGCTTCATTGATGACATTTTTGTAACCTCTTTTGAAACGATGATGCACCCCTTGTAGATTTTGCTCGATAAACTCAGCTAAACCATCAGAAGTGATTGAATCAGTAACAATGGTAGAACCTGGATGCTCTTGCAAGACAATCGCGGATATCAAAGCAATTAAACGGTTGCGATTCAGTTCATTGCCTAAATGATCTACTGCGGCAACGCGATCAACATCAGTATCAAAAATAATCCCAAAGTCCGCTTGATTATCTAAGACAGCTTGTTGAATAGAAGCCATAGCTTCACTATTCTCTGGATTGGGAATATGGTTTGGAAAAGTACCATCAGGGTCGAGGAATTGGCTTCCAGTGGTATCTGCACCCAACGGATTTAAGACTTCATCAACATAAAAACCACCTGCTCCATTACCAGCATCGACAACGATTTTTAATCCGGTGAGAGGTTGTTCATAATTATCAGGATGCTTTACTGCCTCTCGTACTTGATTGGCTAATCCTGCCCCATAAATAGCAATAAAATTACTTTCTTTGACTGTCCCTTTTACTGCTGCTTCTGCAAAATTATTAGCTTCAGCTAGTTTCAAAATAGCTTTTATATCTTGCTTTTCTAAGCCACCATTAACAGTAAAAAATTTAAAGCCATTTCGATTAAAAGGAAGATGACTCGCTGTTAACATAATTGCACCATCACACTTAAAATCAGGATGGACTGTGCTCATAAACATAGCAGGAGTCGAAGCTATGCCAAAATCATAAACTTGGCAACCACAACTAATAATTCCTTCAACAAGTGATTTTCTTAAACCTTGTCCCGATAAACGGCTATCTCTACCCACAGAAATGGTTAATTCAGCTGTTAGTTTATTGCATTGTTTACTCAACCAATTGGCAAAAGATTTGCCGATGGCTGTGGCAACTTCTGAGGTTAAATTAACTTCTTCTCCTATGACTCCCGGTAAAGCTACACCACGGATGTCTGAGCCATTTTGTAACTGCTGGTAATTATTGATTATTAATGATTTGTTACTCATCTATCTGACTGTTATAAAGATATAAAATTCAACTCTAAAACAATTAAAAATAGGAAGCTCCTAAGTGTTAATAAATGAGATGAATAGTTAGCATTCTTAAAAAATCGAGGCTAATCATATTACCACTAAAGAATAAGTGCTGAAATGTCGTGCCAAGTTTAGGTTATATAAAGCTACTGTTACTCCTTGCAGATCTCACCATAGAGAATCCTTATCGTGAATTCAACAATCAGTTGTCAAAATTACTTTGCTCGCTGGATATTCATTCGCTACAACCGTCTAAGCCCTTTAAGTTGTAGCAATTTGGCATAAATCGCAACCTAGAGAGTGATTGCACCCATAATAGAAACAGCAGATATCAAAACACTATAGCGATCGCATTGAGTATAACGTGATATTTCTCTCGAAAAAATAGGATTAGTTAATGCATAATCTTTCCAATGACATTACCTATGAAAAATCAAAAGCTAAACCAGCTGAGATTCCGCCATCATTAGGATTAAAGCGTGGTTACGCTGTTTTAGTAGGTAAGCTAGAATCTTTTCGACGTGACCCTGGCGATACGCCTCATATGCTGTTTCGCGTCCGAGATGACCATAATTTTTGGGACGCTTCGCTTAATGTCCAGTCCAGCTTCAAGGTAGCGGTAGATCCTCAAGCGGGTATACCAAAGAATAATTTGCTGGTATATATCAACGAAGATTGGCAGCATCCTATTACCGAGATCATCAGCTGTAACAACTACCAGCCAGGTATTAACCCAATCGCTAGGGTGATGAATACTGGCGCTTTAGATTACATTCGTGGAAATCTTTTTGACCCCCAAGATATGGTGATCATGCCCGCAGCTAAAGCAGGTCCAAACAATGATTTATTTGAAAAACTAGAAACAATCCTAACCGAAGCAAGAAATCATCAAGCTACTCTATATTCCTTTGGGGAGCCTTTTAGCAGTGGTAAGGGTATTCATAATATTCATATGAACCAAGGCAGCGTTATCAAACGTTTCAAACCCCTAGACGGGATCTGGCAAGATGGAGGACTTTTAATTAAATTTTCTCAACGTTGGGTAGCTGTGTTTACTGCCTTTCAGTCTCAGTGTTGGCACACCGATGATACTAATGGCCAAGCTAATCAAGACGGGCGCTGTTCGAGATTTAGTCAAGGTGAGGTTGACAGCGATCGCTTAGGAGTCGCTATTGGTGGCCAGATCAGGATTGCTTCAGCTCTTATTGACCCCAAAGGGGTTGATCTAGGTAAGGAGCAGATTACGTTAGTGAATTTCGGCGAAGAGTCAGTTGACTTATCTAATTGGCAAATTGTTGACAAACTAGGTCGTATTGAAAAGCTAGATGGTTCGATTGCTGCCAATGGCACTAAGGTGATTACGCTATCAGGAAAAGGGACAATCCTGGGAAATTCTGGTAGTACGATTACTCTACTAGACCCCGAACGACTGCGAGTTCATGGAGTCAGCTACACCAAAAATCAGGCTCGCATTCAGGGAAATAGAATTACTTTTATTAAACTCTGATTTAGCGATCGCGATAAGACTGATCACTTTGCTAAATATATTTACTATAGTTATGAATTTGATCAATAGTTATAGTAGTATTTTGCAGAAAAAGTCTACCAATAACTAGCTTATTAGAACGCAGCAAGATTCAAATATTATTTTTGGTTATTTAATCATTAAAATCTTCAAAAAATACACTCTAGTTTACTGATTATTTAGCCAATAAACTCTAGGCGTAACACCAACAGACTTACGAAAATGGTGAGTCATTTGAGATTGGGAACTAAAACCACATTCATAAGCAATATCAGCCAGAGATAGTTTACTACTAGTGATTAATTCTTGGGCTTTGGTTACTCTTTGCTGAATAACGTATTTATAGGGAGACATCCCAGTAGATTCTTTGAACAGATGACTAAAATAAAAATGACTCAGATCGACTACTTCAGCGATCTCCTTGAGCTTGATTGGTCTATCCAGATTATCGTTAATGTATTCAAGAGCTTGTTTTAGTTTGTAGCGTGGCAACCCACTACTAGTATTTTCACAAAACACTTTTTTCGTTGCATAATGCTTTAATAAATGTGCAGATAAAGCATGAAACAATGTTTCAATATACAACTGGTCATAATTACCAGAATCGAAATCAGCCTTGATACTATTAGCAATACCGTAAATAAGTGGGTCTGGTTGGCCAAAAGTAGGGATTAACTCAAAGTGATCGGGGCTTATTACTTCGCCAAAATGATTAGCTAAAGATTTTGGCTCGATAAACAACAGAGCAAAGGTAGCATCCCCAAGAGCAGTGCCCTGGTGATTTACTTGAGCCGGGATCAAAACCGTACTCCCATCTACAAGAAGTTCTGTTTTTTGTTTCCCATCCATCTTGCGTTCGATTTTGGTTTGAGAAAGTCCAACAACAACTATGTGCTGTAAGTTATGGGATTCAGGAACTTTGTGAGCAGGTTCTTGATAAACGTTTATCCCAATACCTACTTCTTGTAAAATTCGCTTGGGACTAGATAAGCTAGGTGGTTTTGGTAAAACTAAAGAACTAGCTTGTTCCTTTTGCCAGTCAATAGCTAGGATTTGTGAATTAGATAATTCCTGTCCATTCATTTCAAAGATTTTTTGAGGTCAATAGTAATTTTTTAAAGAGAAAAATAGGGTCTAAAATGCTAAATTAATTAAAATATTTAATCTACTCATTATTCAGTGAATAAACTCTAGGCGTAACACCAACAGACTTACGGAAATGTTGGGTCATTTGAGATTGGGAACTAAAACCACATTCATAAGCAATATCAGCCAGAGATAGTTTACTACTAGTGATTAATTCTTGGGCTTTGGTTACTCTTTGCTGAATAACGTATTTATAGGGAGACATCCCAGTAGATTCTTTGAACAGATGACTAAAATAAAAATGACTCAGATCGACTACTTTAGCGATCGCCTTGAGCTTAATAGGCTTGTCTAGATTATCGTTAATGTATTCGAGGGCTTGTTTTAGTTTGTAGTTTGGTAGGCCGTCACTATACTCTTTAAATCTGTGAGTACAAGAACAATAATTTTGAACAAGATGAGCCAACAAAGCATTAAACAAACACTCCAGATAAAAATCACAACCATGAGAGTCGGTCTCTAGTTGTTGCTTGATTGCTAACCCGATACTGGAAATTAGGCGATCTGGTTTGGGACTAGCAAAGGCAGGAATTAATTCGAGCGTATCTGGATTGACTGCGTCTGGGGCAATTTTGGCTAATGTCTGTGGTTGCAGAGAGAAAGTAGCGAATCTGGCGGGATGCTTCCACGCTGACCAATGTTCTATCTTCTCAGGTATGACGATGACTGAGCCTGGACTAATAGTTTCCTGTTTGTATTGATTCCCCAATCTCCTTTCAGGCCCTTTGGCACAGAAGCTCAAACAAACCATATGGTGATCTGTTTTATGAACTGGAGTTTCATCAGACCCATATTGATAGTAATCAAACCGAACTGCTTCTGGTGAAGAGTTTCCAGTTGAAAGTATCGGGTCTTTAGAAAGTATTTTTCGCCTACTTCGAGGATCGAAATAAT
>CAZSEZ010000096.1:0-13964 GCA_964606015.1 uncultured bacterium | reverse complement strand
AGGAGACGTTTTCGGTCTTCTGCCCATGCTTGGAATTCTTGGTGACTCCATAAAAAATGATTATCCTCGCAAAAACTTACTTTGCAATATAGATTTAGGCTTGCAATATATTTTTGGAATGGGCGATCGCAAGGTTGGGTAATTCTCAGTTCGCTAATTTGCTTTTGCTTAATCCATTGTTCTAGTGCAGGTAAAAAGTCGGTGGCAATCTCATAACTTACTTGCCAGCCATCAGCTTTCAAGGTTTCAGCAAAATGGCGCATGGCTGACCAAACTAAAACCAATTTTTGCTGATGATAGCGACGTTGCCGAACATAGTTGGTGGACTCAATCAGAATTACCGGAGTTTCTTCTTTCTGATCTGCGTAGCTAGCGAGCGAGGTCTGAGACTTACTTAAGCGATCGCCCAAAATCCAAATACCAGTTGCCACAGTTGTTCAAATTATTGATTAGCTAGAAATTGCAATTATAGCGAGGAATTTAACTAGTTGTTTCTGCGATTGGAAGTGTTAAAACCACTGTTGTCCCGTGATTTTCCCCCTCACTGTAGAGATCGATGCTTCCTCCCATCAGCTCTATCAGATTACGAGAAATGGCTAGTCCTAGCCCAGTTCCTCCATACTTACGAGTTGTAGAGCCATCAACCATGACAAAGGGGCGAAATAACTTCTCTTGCTGTTCTGGAGCGATCCCAATTCCAGTATCTTTGACTTTGATGACTACGCGATCATTCGTGATTTTTTTAGAGGCGTCAAAATTTTTATTGTGAGAATGATGTATCGATACCAAACTGTTAGTCAATTCTCTGAGCTTGGTTTCATCCATCAACTTGAGAGGAGTATCGACCATTCTAAAGCTATCTTGGGTTTTGGCTAGTGGAGACCTAGCAAAAACTGGCTTTTCTTCAAGATTATCTAAACCAGGATTAACACTTATCTCGACTGAAATACTTCCTCTATCCGTAAATTTGATTGCATTACCCAAAATATTAATCAAGATTTGTTTGAGCTTGGCTCCGTCTGCCCAAACAAAGATATTTTGAGCTAATTGAGGTGATTTTAGGCTTAACTTTTTCTGCCTAATATTTACTAGTTGTAGCTCGATAACGTCCTGAACGATTTTGACCAAATCTACCTGTTCAAGATTAACTGATAATTTACCTGCTTCAATTTTAGAAATATCCAAGACATCGTTGATGATTCTCAAAAGGTGAATTGCTGCGTCATCTGCTTGGGAGAGAAATTCATGTTCTTCTTCTTTACTATCGCAGTAACCTTCTTTGACAACTCGAATACAGTTAATAATTCCATTGAGCGGGGTTCGCAGTTCATGAGAGGTTGTTGCCAAAAACTCACTTTTTAATTTATTGGCAGTTTGGGCTTCTTTCCACGCTGAGATAATTTCGTCTCCCCAAGCGCGTAATCGAGTTACCATCTTGTCGATCGCTGAAGCGAGCTGGCTAAATTCACGAATTTGAAAGTTTTCTACCAAATGTTCTTGAGCATTGAGGTGTTCTTCTTTGAGGGTAAAGTCGCGGATTTTCTCCAGAGGGCGTGCCAGTTCTTTGGATATGTAGAGCATTGCCAAGGTATTTGCTCCAATCAAACCAATAGTCATTCCAATCAAGACCCAGCGAATATCCTTAAGAGGGATTAGAGCTGCATCTAGAGGAGTTACCGCTAAAATAATCCACTGTCGTTGGTTGTCTAGAGTAACAGGACTAGAAAATACGCTGTAACCAGCTAATAACTCGACACCATCTTTCTCTAAATAAAAGAGATGAATAAAATCAGACTCTCCTGAAATAGCATACTGCAACAGATTAGTGAGTCTTCTCGCATCTGGCATTTGGGAAATATTTCGCCCTACTCTCTGGGAAAAAGGATGAGCTAAAATCACGCCATCTTGATTGATAACAACGGTATAACCTTCTAGAGATCCTGGCTCTTTTTTCTCTTGGCTGAGAATTGCGGATTTAACGCTGAGAGCATAACGTAAATCGCCGTTGCGATCGTAGACTGGTGCATTTAACCACAATCTGAGTTGATTCTGGCTAGATTGATCGTTGAGGTCAGCTATTCCTGTAATGGCTTGGGAAGGTAATAAAAGATTAACTTCGACTTCTGCTGGGGATGCTACCAAATTTTCTTGGGTTTTTGACCATGTTGAATGGTTCAAATCTAGAGTTTCACCACAAGTAGTGGCCGTTACGCGGTTTTCTACCAGGTCATTGAGCTGAACGCAGAGAATATTTGTTGGTAAAACCTGTGACAATCGAGAAATAAATAGTTGATGGTCCTCTGGAGAATCGGCTTTAAGTACTTCGGCATCGCTAGCACTAGCCAGATTAGTTCGTAGGGCTTCTACTGATTGAATGACACTTTCACTTTTACGAACAGCACTCTCAGTAAGATTTTGCTCCGCCGTATCCAAAAAAGCAGAGCGAGCTTTGCTGTAAGTCACATAAACTCCCACTAAAAGTATGGGAACGCTTAGCAATAACAAGCGTGATAGTAAGATGCGACGAAAAGATGATTGACCAAATGCCATAACAGGGAGTGTGAAATTAGAGCGGGGATCTTGACTCTAGCTACTAGTTAATAATATCTATATATCAATCTAATTGGACATGAAATGGATGATCTTCGCCCCCATACAACGGTCGTTTTAGGTATGAGTGCTGATGGCAAAATTACGGATAAAAAAGGCTCTGCTGCTCGTTTTGGCTCAATTTTTGACAAAACTCACCTCGAAGAACAAATTTCCTTGGTAGATGGAGTTATTTTTGGCGCAGGAACACTGAGATCCTATGGCACCAGCCTGCCAATTACTAATCCTCAACTGATACATTCTCGAAAAGAACTAGGCCAAAGTTTACAACCACCTCATATTCTAGTTTCTGGCTCGGCAAAAGTCGATTCTCAGTTACGTTTTTTTGAGCAACCGATCCCTCGTTGGCTCTTAACAACTGAGCATGGAGCCAGTTTGTGGCCAGAAAATAGGTACTTTAGTCGTATTTTGGTTGGGGAAACCGAGAATTCTAGATTTGTTTGGGAAAAAATTTTGCCTGAGTTAAAGACTTTGGGGATGAATAAGTTAGCAATTTTGGGTGGTGGCCAGTTGGTGGCTTCTTTGTTGGCTGCTAGTGTGATTGATGAGATTTGGCTGACGGTTTGTCCGCTTATTTTAGGAGGAGTCATGGCACCTACTCCTGTGGAGGGGGCGGGATGGTTGCAATCAGAAGGAATCGAGTTGGATTTGTTAGAAGTCAAACAGGTTGAAGGGGAAGTATTTCTGCATTATCGAGTGGTTAGATAATTTTTACTGTTGTCTGAAAGTAAGACTTAAATACGTAAGTAATTACAACTATTAGCAGTTTTTTATTTTTGGATTATGCAGATTGTTTGATTGACTTTTCCCTAGTTTTGAATCTGGTCTTTAGCTTTTTCTATAATTGAATTGTGCAGGGATTTGGGATTCTGTCTTGGTTTGTTAGACAGGTATGCCTTGGATTCCAGACAGTTAGTAATGAGGTTTTTGCAATGCCTACCTTACAAAAAAAACGTTCGGAAAATGTAGACGGCGACTTTTATGTAGACTCTAGCTGTATAGATTGTGATACCTGTCGCTGGATGGCACCCGATGTTTTTAATCGTCAGGGATCGATGTCGGCGGTATATCATCAGCCCGGAACTGAGTCAGAAAGATCATTAGCGATGCAGGCTCTTTTGTCTTGTCCCACTGCATCCATAGGCACAGTAGCCAAACCAACAGATATTAAACAAATCCAGCAGACTTTCCCGATCCATCTCGAGGATGATGTTTATCATTGTGGCTATCATTCCCAGGCTTCTTATGGGGCAGCAAGTTATTTTATTAAGCGATCGCAGGGTAATATCCTAATCGACTCACCGAAGTTTTCCCCTCCGTTGGTCAAGCAGTTGGAAAAGCTAGGAGGTGTTAAGTATATGTATTTGACTCATCAGGATGATGTTGCGGATCATCAGAAGTATCATGAGCATTTTCAATGCGATCGCATTTTGCATATGGATGATGTGCAGCCTGCCACTGAGGAAGTGGAAATCAAGTTATCTAGCACGGAAGTATTTGAGTTGGCTCCAGATCTCAAGATAATTCCTGTTCCTGGACACACCAAAGGTCACACAGTTTTGCTCTATAAAAATAAGTTTTTATTTAGTGGCGATCATTTGGCTTGGTCGCCTTATCTCCAGCATCTTTATGGGTTTCATCGTTTTTGTTGGTATTCCTGGGAAGAGCAGATTAAGTCGATGGAAAGGCTAGCAGGTTTTGATTTTTCTTGGTTGTTACCTGGGCATGGTCGGCGGTATCAGGGCACTGTGGAAAGTGTTAGGGAACAGATGGAGTTGTGTATTGCTTGGATGAAAGAACAGTAGATTCTGGTGATTAGGTTTTTGGTATAGCTAAGTGTTGTTTTTTGTGAGCTTTTCTAGTACTTGTTTGGCGTAATTTCTGACTTGCTCGTCAGGGTCGTTTTGCGATCGATCTTCGAGGAGGTTTTTAGTTTTGGGATGGTTGGGGTAATATTCCATGATTGCTTTTAAGGCACTTCTGCGAGGATTAGGTTCAAAAGTTCCGAAATTTCCATCACTCCTTACAAATGGATCTTTTTCTGCACATCGAAGCAAAATCTCAAAAACTTCGGGATGCTCACGCCAACCTTTAGCTAAATTCCTTACAGCGAAACTTCTGACATACTTACTATCATCAGATTGAGCCTTTTCTTTGATAAGAGGGAAAGTATCAGGATGCTCATGCCAGCCTTTAGCTAACTCCTCGACAGCGAAACTTCTGACATGCTCATGATGATCAGAGAGAGCCTTTTCTTTGATAAGAGGAAAAATATCAGGATGCCCATGCCAGCCTTTGGCTAACTCCTCGACAGCGACAAGTATGACATACTCATCATGGTCAGAGAGAGCCTTTTCTTTGATAAGAGGGAAAGTATCAGGATGCTCACGCCAGCCTTTAGCTAACTCCATCACTGCGGTACTTTTAACAGTAAAACTAAGATCATATTTAGCTTTGTTTTTGAGAAGAGGGAAAATATCGGGATGATCGCGCCAGCCTTTAGCTAACTCCTGGACAGCGAGACTTCTGACATACTCATCACTTTTATTACTAGTAATCAAATCTTTCATCCATGAGTAGGTTTCTAATTCTTTATTCCAAACAGAAGCTATTTTCGAGATAATTTTAGACTTAAGTAAATGATTGTTCTGTAATTCGCATATTGTGTACAGCAAACTTTTGATCTTCTCTTTAAGTTTGTTAGAAATTTGTTGTACTAAAGTGAAATTTTTTAGTTCTCCCAAACAGTTAGCAGCTAAAAATAGATTATTAAACTCCTCATCTTCTCCATCTTGTTCCATCAAGTATTCAATAATTTCTCCCACATTCTTGGGGTCTAAAATCATTCCTGCAATTAGTCTTAAAACCTCATGCCATGATTCATCCTGCCAGTGCTGACCAAAAACTTTAATTTTGATGTCTTCGATGGTTATGGCTTGGGCTTCTAGCTGCCAAATATACGACCAAGCACAGAAATATTCTAAAAAAGTCCGATGGACAAAAGCGTAATAATTTCCGCCAATATCGCAGAGAATAAAGTTACGGGTTCGCAATTGCTCAATCATTAAGCGGGCAATTTTTCTGGGCAGACTAACATCAATAGTTTTCAGGTACTCAATCAAAACTTGCTCTAGATCCCGTTTGCTAATCAAGTTACCCTTTAAGCCTTGGTCGCTGGCTTGCATAAAGTGAGCAACTTCCCTGAGCATGGCTTGTTTATCGCTGTAGTCGATGTCAACTGCTCTAAGTTCAGGATCTTCGAGGAGTTTGGCTTCTACATCCCACTGGTATAGCAATAGCTCAGAGGAGCGTTCGTATAGTTTGGCTCTGTCTCTGGGGAGGTCTTGGTTGCGATTGAGGATTGCCATCATGGTTAGGAGAAGGGGATTGCCTGCTAGTTGTTGGATGGCAGCAGATTCTTTGACTGCTTTGGTAATGCGTTGTTGACGTTCTTGTTTGCGTTGCAGTTCGCTAGCGTCTTTGTAGGTGAGATCGTGCCACCTAGTTAAGAATTCTTCGATTTGATCTGGTTCCAGGTCTTGCAACATAAAATGCTTAAATTCAGCATCTTTGAGCTGTTGAGGTTTGTAGCCAATAATCCTGGAGGTAACGATTACTTTTACTTGGTTGTAGCTCTGAGTAAAGTTATGGATTTGCTTGATGACTGTATCCCGTTGCTGGGGGTCAAAGACTTCATCCAAACCATCAAATAAAACTCTGACCTTGCCTTGTTTGAGTTGTTTGTCTAGATCGTGTTGATTGAGATGCCCGACAAATCTACTTCCCTTGTGGACAAATTCTAAAAAGTTCTGACAGTTGCCTTGAATAATATCCTGAATATAATCTCGAAGCTCGATCGCAATGGTAATCGACTGAGCCACTATTTCTCTTGCTGGTAGTCTTGCCCACTCAACAGCTAGATATTGCAACAGAGTAGATTTTCCCGAACCAGGATCGCCCAGGATAACAATGTATTGGTTTTGTTCGTTGTTAATGACATCAATAACGGATTGAGTTGAGCGATCACTGTAGGCTCTTTTGAAGCGTTCTAATTCTTCAGGGTCGATTTCGCGGTCTAGTTCTCCTGCCTGGATTAGTTTCAGTTGGGATTCTTTTGGTAGTTCGTAGACTTGGGGTAGATATTCTTGGCATTCCCTCACTTTCTGCGGGATAAAGATCTGATAGATTTTTAGCTCTTTGTCATAGGTGTAGCCACTGCTATCGATGCTTTCTAGCTTTAGATTGCCGTATCTTTCTAAGATCGTTTCTTGATATTTGCTGAGGTCAAATTCTGGATTGATTCCCGCAATTTCTTGGATATTCTTGCTATCTTTCTCCGCTCGTTGAAAGTCTAGTAAGGGTTTTAACTCTGCTGATTCGTTGAGAATCCTTTTAATAGCTATCAGATACTCTTGTTCTAGTTTGAACCAATCAAAATCTTCCGGTAAATCTCTAAGTCCTAGATCATCCCAAGTCTCTTTAAGGGCTTTAATATCTAGTCTGTCGCAGTCTTCTCTTAAGGGGCTACCGAGAATTTTTATGACAGTTTGCTCTTTAACAAAGTTATTGACTGGTTTTTGAAATTTCTGGTGTTTATCTTCGGGTAGGCCTAAATCTTCGCTTAATTGACTGTCTATCAAAACTAAAAATGCTGCAATGCTGGTTTCTGCTGCTTTTTCTAGAGGGGTTTTGGTTATGCTTTGAATCGCTTTTGCCCATATTGCATCGGAACTTTTGGAGAGCTTATCCTTTGCGACATCCTTGAGCCAGTCTTGAAGGGTGTCTTTTACCCAAGCTTTGGTTTCGTCTTTTTTTAGCTCTGCTAGCACGTAGTTACATACAAACTTTGCACCAGCACTCACGCCAACAGAAGATAATAAAGTAATCGGATCGAACACCATCTCTAGACCGCTAAAACACTCATATTCTGCGATCCTAAACGATGCTTTGTGGGTGTTTGAGGGGAAATTAAGCTTCTGTATAGAATCTGCTTTAAATTACCTATTGGTAGATAGACAAAAGCAGTTTTTAAGAAATCTAATGGTATCTCTTAACTAATCAAGTCAAGCTATATATGTGGTGATGTAGGGTGGACAAGATTTTAATCTATTCATTTTCATTGTCCACCACTAATCCAACTATCTAGCTCTAATCTAGATTGATAAACCGAGGTTTAAACCAAGGAAAGCATGGAATATCAAAACGATTAAAGCTAAACTACCCACATAAGCATGAACAGTCCTTAAAGTCGCTTTGTTACCAATAAACCCAGTTGCTGAAATAACTGCATTGATGGTCAGTAAACTAATTGCTACTGTGCCAGTCCAGAAGTGGGGACTTTCTAATAGAGGTTGTTCCTGCATTACTAGGGACAGTAAACCACCCGTATAGCCAGAAGCCAAAAAGACATACATCAAAGGTGCAACTTTGCGGTGGTCAGCTTTTTTGACCATTGCTGCTTCGGTATCGCTGACAACTAACTGACGACTACGCCAACCAGTAATCCCGACATAAGTACCCATAATGAAGACAACAATTGACATAAAGAAAGGATGACCCCAGTGAACAATATAGTCTGGGGTACCAAAGCCTCCAAAAAAGTCTGCTACAGGTTGTAGAATCTCGCGTAAATTCATGTGTTCTCTCTCTCGCTTAATCAAACGTTACAATTCTACCCAGAGAAAGAACATAAGAACAATGCCAAGACATGGCTGTTGTCATGGTTCTAAGAGAACTTAGTCAAGATACTCAAGAATTTTCTCGAAGTATCAGTCAATAAAGTTCGACGATAAGTGTCTGCTGCTTTCTTGATTGCTTCTGCCTGAGTCGGGTAAGGATGAATTACACTAGCCATTTTGCTCAAGCCGATCTTATGGACGATCGCAGTAGTAACCTCGCTAATCATCTCTCCTGCATGAGTCGTAACTATAGTTGCACCAAGAATTTCATCAGAACCTTGGGGATGCAAGATTTTTAAGAAGCCTTCAGTTTCACCATCGGCCAAAGCGCGGTCTAGGTCATCAAAGCTAATTTTGATGGTGTTGCAATTGATGCCTTTCGCTTGGGCTTCCTCTTCGTACATACCCACATGGGCAATTTCTGGATCGGTAAAAGTTACCCAGGGCATAATCAGATCGCTTAGTTTAGCTTTACCAAGGCCAAAGGGTGAAAAGAGGGCGTTTTTAAGAACGATACGAGCTGCCGCATCTGCTGCGTGGGTAAACTTCCAATTCATGCAGATGTCCCCTGCTGCAAAGATCTTGGGGTTACTGGTTTCCAAATTATCGTTAACCAAAACACCTTTTCTTAGATCGTATGCGACACCTACTGCTTCTAGGTTGAGGCTTTCTACATTAGGCTGTCTACCTGCACCTGCCAAAATTTCATCGACAGTAACTGATTCTTGCTGGCCATTGCACTCAAAGTAGATAACTTTTCCTTCGCTGGTCTGCTCTACTCTGGACATCTGACAACCCAGTACCAACTTAATCCCGTCTTTAATCAAAGACTGTTGGACTAGGGCTGCTGCTTCACTATCTTCTTTGTTGAGAACATGACTGCCGCGATGGAATAAAGTTACTTGACTACCCAAACGTTGAAAAGCTTGAGCTAGTTCGCAACCAATTGGTCCACCACCAATTACTGCCATTCTGGGAGGAAGTTCTGTTAGAGAAAAGACACTTTCGTTAGTTAAATAGCCTACTTCTTCCAAACCTTGAAGTTTGGGTTTGACTGCTCTAGCTCCAGTGGCAATAACTGCTTTTTTAAACGTTAGGGTTTGTCCTTCAACAAAGACTGTATTCTCACTAGTAAAGTGAGCTTCCCCAAAATAAACATCTACTCCTGCTTTTTTTGCATCACGTGCCGAATCAATGGGGCTAATTGTGGTTCTGACCTGGCGCATTCTCTGCATAACAGCAGGAAAATCCACTTCGACATTTTCAGGTGGAATCACACCTAAAGGTCTGGAGTAGCGCATATCCGCAACTGCTCTTCCAGAGCGAATCAGACACTTTGAAGGTACACAACCCACATTAAGACAGTCTCCTCCCATCAGGTGTTTTTCAATAAGAGCGACTTTTAAGCCAATGCGTAAGCCTGCTGCACCTTTGGAGGTTACTAGCCCTGCTGCACCAGCTCCAATTACAACTAAGTCGTAGACATCTGTTGGGGTTGGGTTTTGCCAGTCTGAAGGGTGGACATTAGCCAGCAACTCCTGGTTGTACTCGTCCAGAGGAGCAATGGTCGTAGCGTGATTCTGAATATTCATTTCCTGTTTAGTCTGCATAGTGGATTAGCTCTCAGGGGAGGCTTCTGTATTTTGGGGACTTAGTACTTAGTTTTAGAGTGCCCTACTGCTGAGAATTTGTTAGAAGCATTCTAGGAGTCTGCCGTACTAGCAATTGATTCATCCAAAGCTTTACGGGCGATTTTAGTAACGTAGAGAGTAACAGCAACTGTCGCGATTAGACCGATAATTCGGATTGCCCACTGAGCAACAGGATTAGCGTCTGCTCCTCCACCATTACAGATGGTATTGATATTTCCCAAGGAGCCAAAATAAACATACATCACTGTTCCTGGAATCATGCCGACTGAAGCGAGAACATAGTCTTTGAGAGAAACTCCTGTGACTCCCATGCCGTAGTTGAGTAAGTTAAACGGAAAAATGGGAGAAAGACGAGTTAGTAAAACGATTTTGAACCCTTCTTTGCCTACTGCTTTATCTACCGCAGAAAACTTCTCATTACCGGCAATTTTCTTGGAGATCCAATCACGGGCTAAATAGCGCCCCACTAAAAAAGCCACTGTTGCACCGATTGTGGCCCCAAGGACGACATAGATAGCTCCCCAAAGTAAGCCAAAAATCGCTCCTCCAGATAAGGTGAGTACCGAACCAGGGAGAAAAGCTACTGTTGCGATGATATAAATCAGCATAAAAGCGATTGGTGCTGCGACACCCAAGTTATCAATCCAAGGTAAAGCATTGTCGCAAAGCAACGCTTTGGGATTAAAACCAGAATTGCTAGCTGCGTCT
The DNA here is from genome assembly GCA_964606015.1 of uncultured bacterium. Lineage (GTDB taxonomy): Bacteria > Cyanobacteriota > Cyanobacteriia > Cyanobacteriales > Xenococcaceae > Hyella. The sequence continues at coordinate 3,316 of CAZSEZ010000096.1, read as the reverse complement.
TGGGCATATGCGGGGGCTGTGGCTAGCAAAATACCAACGGCAACCAGTAATCCCAGTTTGAGGATGTGATGACTTTTCATAGGGAGTTCAAATATCGATTTCTTCTCAATTTATGTATCTACAACAATACTTTGTCAACTTTCCCTGAAAATGAGCTTAGAATCCGACTAAAAGTTAATTAAAGCGAAAAAAAAAGCAGGCATGACGCCTGCTAGAAATTCAAATTAATTTAATTGTTGATTTGGATCTCGAAAGTTAACGTTTTGCTAGTTTTTTGGTCTTGATCTTACGTAGTCGAATTGACTCGGGTGTTATTTCGACTAATTCACCAGGGCCAATATACTCTAGAGCACGTTCTAAACTCATTTCGGTAGGTGCTTGTAACTGAACCAGTTCATCCCCAGAAGCAGCACGGTGGTTGGTTAGTTGTTTAGCTTTACAGACATTGAGTTCTAAATCTTGAGGGCGGTTGTGTTCGCCAACAATCATTCCTTTGTAAACCTTGGTTCCAGGAGTGATGAAGAATACACCACGATCTTCTGCATTTTTTAGTGCATAGAAAGTAGCCGTACCTTCTTCAAAAGCTGTGATCACACCGTTGTAACGAGTGTCGAGTTCTCCACAAAGAGGACGATACTCAAGGAAGCTATGGTTCATGATGCCTTCACCACGGGTAATTCGGATAAAGTCACCACGGAAACCGATCAGACCACGAGAGGGGACGACAAACTCAATTTGGGTGCGTCCATTGCCACCAGTTTGCATGTCCTGCATTTCCCCTTTACGTTGTCCCAAACGTTCGATACAACTACCAACTGCATCTTCGGGTACATCTAGAACCAAAAGTTCATAAGGTTCACAGGGCTGTCCGTTGATCTCACGATAAATTACTTGAGGCTGAGCTACTTGGAACTCGAAACCTTCACGGCGCATAGTTTCGATCAAGATGCCTAAATGAAGTTCCCCACGGCCAGAAACCAAGAATTGTTCACCAGATTCACCATCTTCTACTCTGAGGGCTACATTTGTTTCTAACTCACGGTTAAAGCGATCGCGGATTTGTCTAGAGGTTACATAAGTCCCTTCTAGTCCTGCAAAAGGAGAGTTGTTAACCGAGAAGGTCATTTGCAAAGTAGGTTCGTCTACTTTAATTAGAGGTAATGCCTGAGGGTTCTCGGGAGAGGTAATCGTTTCGCCAATGTTGGCATCCCCAAAACCAGCTACAGCTACCAGATTTCCGGCCTGTGCTTCAGGGATTTCTACCCTAGCTAGGCCTTCAAATCCCATAAGTTTGGAGATTTTGGTTTTAACTATGGAGCCGTCTTCTTTAACCAGTGCAGCCTGTTGTCCAGCTTTAATCGTACCGTTGTGAATACGACCAATAACAATTCTTCCCAAATAATCAGAGTAGTCTAGGGTTGTTACCTGAAGTTGTAGGGGTTTTTCAGGATCGCCTACTGGTGGTGGAACATGACGAATAATCGCTTCAAACAAGGGTTGCATATCCACGTCTTCATCAGCTAGGGACTCTTTGGCAAAGCCATTCATTCCTGAAGCATAGAGAGTAGTGAAGTCACATTGGTCGTCGTCTGCACCAAGCTCTACAAATAGATCAAATACTTTATCTACTGCGGTATCTGGGTCGACATTGGGGCGGTCAATTTTGTTGACAACTACAATGGGGCGTAAACCTTTTTCCAGAGCTTTTTTTAGTACGAAGCGAGTTTGAGGCATAGGCCCCTCGTTGGCATCGACAATCAGGATGCAACCATCTACCATCCCTAGTACGCGCTCTACTTCACCACCAAAATCGGCGTGACCAGGTGTATCAACAATATTGATTAGGGTGTCTTTGTAGCGAACCGCAGTATTTTTTGAGAGAATGGTAATACCTCTTTCTCGTTCGAGGTCATTAGAGTCCATTACGCAATCTGGGATGTCTTCTCCTTCGCGGAAAATACCCGATTGTTTGAGAAGTGCGTCTACGAGCGTTGTTTTACCGTGATCGACGTGGGCAATAATTGCCAAATTGCGAATAGGAAGAGACATATGATTGGTGTAAAGACCTAGATAGTTTTGTATCGTTAGCTAAAATTTTCTTAACAATTATAACTTAGTCGTTGCAGATTGGTACTCCTGCGGCTAAACCGATGTTCATATTTGGGGCTTGAGCTAAATTCATTGGATAATAGCCAATGGTTATTACTAGCTTTTAATAGTTGATGAAAAAAAATTCCCTATTTTGGTTGATTGCGATCGCATTTCTGATTCTAGACCAAGTAACCAAATATTTGGTGGTTCAAGATTTTACCGAAGTTGGGGATACCTATCCTCTATGGGAAGGTGTTTTTCACTTTACTTATGTGAGAAACACTGGAGCAGCTTTCAGCGTTTTTAGTGGTGGGGTTAGCTGGTTACGTTGGCTATCACTAGTTGTCAGCTTGGGTTTGATTGCCTTTGTTTTGTTTGGCAGTCGTTTGAGTAAGCTCGAACAAATTGGCTATGGTTTTATTCTAGCGGGCGCTATGGGTAACGGGGTTGATCGCTTTTTGTTTGGCTATGTCGTAGACTTTTTGGATTTTAGATTGATCAATTTTCCTGTGTTCAATATCGCTGATATCGCGATTAATCTTGGTATTTTTTTCCTGCTGCTTACTAGTTTTATGCCGCCTAGACATAAATAACCAATTTGGGGTTGATATCAAATATTTATTGAATGATCTTTTTGGCATCTAATAAACCCTTCTCTTGTAGCAAGGAAGGGTTAGCAATAGTGATTCAGATGCACCTAGTTAACAGACGGCTAAACTAATTAGCACTATTCAATAGTTTGCCTATAGTACGGTTTTCTGGAGTAAATGTCGCTTGAGCAACTCTCTGAACATCTTCTGGTGTGACGGCTAGGATAGCTTCTAGATCTTTAAATAATTTGCGCCACGAACCTGTTTTTGCTTCGTACTCTGCTAGAAGTCTGGCCATTCCCAAATTAGAGTCTAGGCTACGTAATAGTCCTGCTTTGATTTGGGTTTTGACTCTATTAAGCTCAGCTTCGCTGACAGGCTCTGTTTTGAGTAATTCGAGCTGTTCATTCAATCCTACCGCTAGATCCTGAACTGTATGTCCAGGGGCAGTGATCGCGTAGAAAAGCATAAGGTTAGGGTATTTGTCTCCAGGGAAACCACTAGAGCCTTGTGCGGAAAGGGCAGTCTGTTGTTCTTCAACCAAGGATTTGTATAAACGAGAAGTCCGACCACTACTAAGCAAACTGGACATTAGTTCGTAAACAGGATAATCAGGATGCTCCAGATTAGGAATG
>CAZSEZ010000095.1:0-14107 GCA_964606015.1 uncultured bacterium | reverse complement strand
CTAGAAGATCAAATAGGCACTAGAAAATTTTCTAAAAATTAACCCTAATAGTAAAGCTGTTGTTGCTTTAAATAAATCAGATCTTTTGACTTCAGAAAAACTCACAAAACTCAAGCAAATTTATGAATTTGGCGATCGTGATCTGGTATTGCGCACTTGTTCAACTTCAGCAAAAACTGGGGCTACAGTAGAAGAAATTTTTTATCAGCTAGCATCTAATATCATTTAGATATGTTTGAAAATAAGTAATAAGTCACTAATTTCGATTTATTATCTCTTATTTTGCTTGATCTCTACCAATTGTAGGAGATTATTATCTGTTTTGAGGACAGTAAACTGAATATTCCCGTAACTAACAATGTCTCCTTCACTAGGAATACTTTGGGACTGTGCCTGCAAAAAACCACTTAGTGTGTGATAGTCCTCTGTTGCTGGTAATTCTAGATCTAGCCGATGATTAACGTCTTCAATGTTCATTTGGGCTGACATAATTGCAGTTTGCGGATCTACTTGCTGATAATAATTGGCTGAAGAAAACTGGGTGGGGTCTTCGCGATCGCCAATAATTTCTGTAATAAGATCTTGTAATGTGATCAAGCCAGCAGTTCCCCCAAAACGGTCAATTACAATTGCCATTGCCTGCTTTTCTTGCTGCATTGTCGAAAGTAGCTCCTTTACGGGCTTGGTCTCAGCAACAAATAACGGAGGTTGTATCCAATCAGTAATTGCTGAATCAGTGACTAGTTTTCCCTGAGACATAGGTATGGCCAAGCTTTTGTAGTCAATGATTCCCCTGATTTCATCTAAGGATTCACCGATGACGGGATAGCGGAAATAGTTGGTTTGGGTGATTTTCGTTAGTAATTGTCCAAAAGTTGTATCTGTTGCTAAAAACTCAATTTGAGTTCGAGGAACCATAATTTCACTAGCAGTAACATCGCCAAATTCCAGAACATTATTGATTAGCTCTCTTTGACTTGCTTCTAGATCGCTAGTTTCTGGTTCGGTATTAATGATTAATTGGAGTTCTTTCGCTGTTAATTTTTCGCGCCATAATTGTTTTGTGTAATTGATATTTGCTAACCGGAGTAGCAAACGAGTTGACATGTTCAAAACAGCAATAAAAGGACGGAAAATCTGGGCAATGACCAGGCTAGGAGGTGCAAAAAAGCGGGCTAGCTTTTCAGGATATAGTAGTGCTAGAGATTTGGGGACAAGCTCCCCTAAGACTATTTGTAAGTAAGCTAAACAGACAAAAGCGAGCGGGATTGCGATGGAGTGAGAAGAAGCTGCGGCCAAAGATGTGGTGATAGCGAGACGCTCCATTCCTCTGGCTATTAAAACTGCTAAAGTTTGTTCACCGATCCAACCTAATGCCAAGCTAGATAGGGTAATACCCAGTTGAGTCGTCGAGAGTAAGCGATCAATTCCTCGCTGGAAAGACTGAACCGTTTGAGCTTCGAGATCGCCATTTTTGACCAGTTGACTAATTCGCGATCGCCTTACCGCTACAATTGAAAATTCGGCAGCTGTAAAGAAAGCATTAATAGTAATTAAACAAAATAAGCTCAGACAAGAAAGTAAAACGTGTTGTCCCATAGTTACTACTTATCTTATTTATTTTGTAACAGGGATAGAGGTCAAATTTAAATCAATTTTTTGATCGGGATAATCTTGTAAAGAGATTGAAACTGTAGGGGAATTGTTAAGTAAAGTAGTAGGGATAATAAATCTACCAGAGAACTCTTGACCATCAGCAGGTAACTCCACAGGCAAACCATCTGTGATCGCACTCAAAGGCCGATTACTGGCGTCTCTAACATCAAGAAAACTGTAAAGGAAACGAGCAGCTGTAGAACCCTCGTTCCGTAAATTAACATTCAACATCAGAGAATTTCCCTGTAATTTAGCTTGAGTTACTTCCATAGTTACTCCTTTGGAGCGATCTGTAAAAGGAAATTTATCTGGTTGAATTGCATCTTTTTGAGCTACTTGAGGCTTGGTTGCTGCAACTGTACTGGATGCTTGATTTGAGTTAGAGCCCTCATTTTTATGCTTTTGATTGTAAACTTCGATTAATATAGATTTCTCATCAATAATTTTGAGTCCTTTGTGCGCTCCGCCAAAGGGTTTCTTGCGATCAACCTTATTTTCCGCTTCGGTATCTGGCTGCGTAACTACCTTTAGCGCTTCTCTCCCCATGAGATAACCAATGTACGCACTAGCCCCGCCAGCACCAAGCATTATTAGTAGTATGGCAAAGAGCATTAACAGAGTAAATTTCCAATTCATGCGATCGCGAGTTCCAGTTGCAAATAATTAAGATACCAATATAATAGATAATTATCTGAGATAGATATAACTTGCAGGATTGGCCGAGCGGTTTAGGCAACGAACTCATAATTCGTCCCAGACAGGTTCAACTCCTGTATCCTGCATCCGTTAGAATAGAGAGCTGGAACATTTAGATTGACGGCTTGAATTGTGACTAAGAAGAATACCTGGAGTGATCGCTTTGAAACTGCCTTGCATCCTGCGATTGCAGTTTTTAACGCAAGTATCGGCTTTGATATTGAATTGATTGAATATGACCTTACGGGTTCGATCGCTCATGCCAAGATGCTAGCTAAAACAGGTATTATTTCTGCCGAAGAAGCTCAAAAGTTGGAAACTGGTTTAGAACAAATTCGTCAAGAATATCGTCAAGGCGAATTTAATCCTGGAGTAGATGCTGAGGATGTTCACTTTGCTGTCGAACGTAGACTAACCGAAATCTTGGGTGCAGTAGGTAAAAAGCTGCACACAGGTAGATCTCGCAATGATCAAGTCGGTACGGATATTCGGCTTTATCTTAGAGCAGAAATTACAGAGATTCAGACCTATCTGAAACAGTTTCAAACAACTCTACTCGGCCTAGCTGAAGTTAATATTGAAACTCTGATTCCTGGTTATACTCATCTTCAAAGAGCCCAACCTTTGAGCTTGGCACATCACTTGATGGCATATGTGCAAATGGCACAACGCGATCGCGAAAGACTAGAGGATGTTAAGCAGAGAACGAATGTTTCCCCTTTAGGTTGTGGGGCGTTAGCTGGGACGACTTTTCCTATTGACCGTCATTACAGCGCAGAACTATTGGGCTTTGCTGATATCTATGAAAACAGCTTGGACGGGGTTAGTGATCGTGATTTTGCGATCGAATTTCTCTGTGCAGCTAGTTTGATAATGGTGCATTTGAGTCGTCTGAGCGAAGAGATGATTCTGTGGGCATCAGAGGAATTTAACTTTATCAAGCTCAAAGACAGCTGTGCTACTGGTTCGAGCATTATGCCCCAAAAGAAAAATCCTGATATTCCTGAATTAGTTAGGGGTAAAACAGGTCGTGTTTTTGGCCATCTTCAGGGGCTATTAGTCATTATGAAAGGTTTACCTTTGGCATATAACAAGGATCTCCAAGAAGATAAAGAAGGTTTGTTTGATGCAGTCAAAACCGTAAAAGCTTGCCTTGAAGCAATGACTATTTTGCTAGCAGAAGGCATTGAGTTTAATCCAACTAGACTCAATAGTGCTGTTGCTGAAGACTTTTCTAATGCCACCGATGTTGCTGATTATCTCGCAGCTAAAGGTGTGCCTTTCCGTGAAGCCTACAACATAGTGGGTAAGGTGGTGAAAACCAGTTTGGCACAGGGCAAACTGCTCAAGGATCTAACCCTGGCAGAATGGCAGCAAATTCATCCGCAATTCGAGCAAGATATCTATGAGGCAATTGATCCAAAAACTGTAGTTACAGCTCGTAACAGTTATGGTGGTACTGGATTCGAGCAAGTTAGAGTTGCGATCGCTAATGCGCGGACAAAATTGCAATAAGCTCGAATTACAACTAGCTTGAGAATTCTATTGCTACAATCGGTGGTTGATTTAGCGTTCTATAATCCTGGGCAAAAATATGATCGGTCGTGCATGGCGATTTGTTTCTACTGTAATTGGCATTATTTTTCGTCATCCTATTGTTGGCACAACGGTCATCCCTGTCCTACCCGACGGCAAAATTGTTTTAATCCAGCGTAGCGATACCAAGCAATGGGGTTTACCTGGAGGCATGGTTGATTGGGGAGAAGATGTTCCTACAGCAGTAGTCAGGGAATTAAAAGAAGAAACAGGACTAGATACGTTGAAAATTCGACGCTTAGTTGGTGTTTATTCTGCTCCAGATCGCGATCCCAGAATTCATTCGATCTCTGTTGTTGTAGAAGTGGAAGTTGATGGTGTGATGGAAGCAGAAGACAAGTTAGAAGTTCTTCAGGTTAAAGGTTTTGAGCGATCAGAAATCCCTCTAGGTAATCTTTGCCACGATCATGATCGCCAGCTTCAAGATTATTTCCAAGGTGGCACGATGCTGGCTTAAGTTGGTTAGATTGTTAATTATTGTCTTTTGTGCTACAAATATATTATTCCTGAATAGATCGGGAATGTTTTTAAGTGCAGCAAGGATTTTGCTGAGATAACAATGAAATATTCTTACGACTTTTTGGTCTTTATCGGACGGTTTCAGCCGTTTCATAAAGGTCATCAATATGTCATAAAACAAGCTTTAGACCAGGGACGGAAAGTAATTTTACTCTGCGGATCTGCTCATCAACCGCGTTCTTTACGCAACCCGTGGTTTGTAGCAGAGAGAGAAGAATTGATTCTTAGTTGTTTTTCTCGCGAAGATAGCGAGAGAATCATTATCGCTCCCTTGATGGATGTTCTTTACAACGACGAGTTGTGGTTGCGTAATGTGCAACAAACTATCTCTGGGATAGTGGCATCTCACTTTAATCAGCCTCATCTAACGCCGAAAATCGGTTTGATTGGTCATTCCAAAGATAGTACGTCATATTATTTGAAGCTGTTTCCCCAGTGGTCGGCGATCGAGGTAGAAAACTACCAAGGTATTAGTTCTACTCCAATTCGTGAAGCTTTTTTTCGTCACCCCGAACAAGTTCCTGTAGAACAATTGCCCCAAGAAGTTACTGCCTTTTTAGCTCGTTTTGCTAGAGGTAGTGAATATGGCGAATTGCGAGCAGAGTGGGAATTTATTCAAAAGTATCAAGAAGGCTGGCAGCAAGCACCCTATCCACCTACTTTTGTCACGGTAGACGCAGTCGTTATTCAGTCTGGACATATTTTATTGGTAGAGCGAAAGGCTAGGCCAGGTAAAGGACAATGGGCATTACCAGGGGGCTTTATTCGTCAAGAAGAATCATTACTCAAGGCTTGTCTTAGAGAACTTAGAGAAGAAACTAAGCTCAAGGTTCCCGAGCCAGTGCTTAAAGGCTCGATACTATCTCAGCAAGTGTTTGATGAACCCAATCGTTCTTCTCGGGGGCGTACTATTACCCACGCTTTTCACCTAGAGCTAAAACCAGATACCAAATTACCTAAGGTAAAAGGTAGCGATGATGCTAAACATGCCTTTTGGTTACCTCTGAGTCAGTTGGACTCTACCAAACTCTATGAAGACCATTACTTTATTATTCAAAAGTTTTTGGGCTTGATTTAACAAGCTGCTTTTCTTCGTTTTGCGTTGGGGCAAACTGCTGTTTGTCCTGACAGATAGCCTTTGTTTTTCTCGTACAGATCTTTTCAAGTAAAAAATGAATAAAAATCTAATTCTCAACACAGATTCTTACAAAGCTTCCCACTATTTACAGTATCCACCTAAAACTCAACATGTTTCTAGTTATATCGAATCTCGTGGCGGTGACTACTCGGAGCTAGTATTTTTTGGGTTGCAGGCATTTTTCAAGGAATATCTAACTAAGCCTATTACTCTAGAGAACGTCAACGAAGCAGAGGAAATTTTAATTGCTCACGGCTTACCTTTTAATCGAGTTGGCTGGGAATATATTTTGCAACAGCACAACGGTTACTTACCTCTAAAAATTGAGGCAGTGGCAGAAGGAACTATCTTGTCTACAAAAAATGTTTTAGTCCAGGTAGTAAACACCGACCCTCAATGCTTTTGGCTCACTAGCTACATCGAAACCGCTTTGCTCAGAGCGATTTGGTATCCCGTCACTGTGGCGACAGTTTCTTGGCACGCCAAACAGATGATTGCCCGTTACCTAGAAGCAACAGCTGATAGCTTGGCTGGATTGCCTTTCAAGCTACATGATTTTGGTGCGCGGGGTGCTAGTTCGGAGGAAACTGCTGCTCTTGGTGGGTTAGCTCATTTAGTAAATTTTCAAGGTACAGATACCTTGTCGGGAATCATAGCTGCACGAAAATACTATCAAGCTGAAATGGCAGGTTTTTCGATCCCTGCTGCGGAACACTCTACTATTACGAGTTGGGGCAAAGATAATGAAGTTCAAGTCTATAGCAACATGTTGGCTCAGTTTGCAGGAGAGCAAAAGTTAGTAGCGGTAGTTAGCGATTCTTACGATCTTTGGCATGCGATCGCACAGATTTGGGGAGATGAACTAAAAGACAAAGTCATTAATAACGGAGGCACAATTGTGATTCGTCCTGATAGTGGCGATCCTGTAGAAGTAGTAGTGAAAACTATAGAAATGCTGATGGATAGGTTTGGCTATGAAACCAACAGTAAAGGTTATCGGATATTGCCCAGCTATCTAAGAGTGATTCAAGGGGATGGGGTATCTTTGACTAGCATTGAAGCAATCCTCAAAGCTATGAAAGATAAGGGTTTAAGTGCGGATAATATTGCTTTTGGCATGGGCGCAGAGCTTTTGCAAAAGGTAAATCGCGATACGCTCAAATTTGCGATGAAAGCTTCAGCGATCCAGATTGCTAACCAATGGCAAGATGTCTTCAAAGATCCTGTTACCGATCCTGGCAAAACCTCGAAAAAAGGTCGTTTGGCTTTGGTTCAAGATGCTCAAGGTAATTATCAAACTATTCGCCAATTAGAGCTAGGAGAACAAACTAATTTACTACGTCCTGTATTTCGCAATGGGGAATTACTCATTGATGAAGATCTGGAGAGTATACGCGATCGCGCTAATGGTTAACTAGGATCAAGCCCCCCCCAAAGTTTGGAGGGGGAACTGAATTAGCAATTTGATGTTCGATAAGTTTTTCTGGAATTTCGAATTTTTAGTGGGATTGCTCGCAGAAGTTATCCAGTCTAGAAAAACATTCGGATTGAGATTAAAAGAAGGTTAGAGTTTCTCTAAATTCTGCGGTAAAGCTCAATATTTAGAAGTCTTGTCCCGCAGTTATGATATGAATTTTAGGGTTAATCGATAACACAATAATCGTACTGATAAAAGCTCAAGATTTTGATTTTAAGTGTCTTGATTAGTCTAATTGCCATAACCGATAGTCAAGAATAGAAATAAGTAAGCCAATCGTCATAGGTGATAGCTGAAGTTACGCTTAACTATTAGTTTTTATGGAACTACGACTTTCATTATTTTCTTTTAATATCTTAAACTTTTGATTTTATAATTTACGTTGTAATAGGAATTATCTAATGACCAAAAGAAAATCGATAAACTTAACAGAATTTGATATTCTCTCTGCAATTTGGGTTTTATCATGCAATGACGAAAATCCCATCATCTCCTACCAAGGTATTATTTTTCGTTTGCAATTGAGTGGTGAACAGAGAATTGATGAACAGAAAATTAGAGACTTAGTATCAAGTAGACCAGAGCTTTTTAGAAAAGGTGTGCCTAAATTTAGGCTCAAAAGATGGAAAAAAGTAATGCTTGACCGCAAAAAAATTCCGTCTTGGATAAAAAGTTATCCGACTGATGAACAAGAAGGTGTGATTTCAAAATTGAGTACTGATGATGTATTTCGCAATCAATTTCGTACAAAATCATTCGCACAACCTACAGACCTAGAGAAGATAGAGTGGGGCTTATCACACATCAATAGATTAAGGCAAGCAAACCAAGATGCGAAGATTGCTGATACAAGAAGTTGGCAAATTTGGCTTGTCTTTGCAATCGGTTTGATTAATATTGTCCTCTCCATAATTTTTAACCTTCAATCCCCGGCGCAAACGAATGAAATAAAAGATAAGGGAAATGAGATAATCAATGAATGCTCGAACAATTAGCTTTTTTACTATCCCATGTATCGAAATCATTTGGAATAGTAGGTGGATCCTGCATTAAACCCAATCTATTGTTTTCTTGCTGTTGGTTCATAAACCGAAATTTTAACAGTAGGTTTGTCCATTCTAGCGACTATTTTTCTTTTCCCTGAAGTACACTGTCTATTACTTCTGAGAACTTAGCTTGAGCATCCGTAACAGTATATATTTTTGACATGGTCAAACCTAGTTAGACCAATTATTTTTTTTGTCTGACTCAGTGGAAGGTGATTTTACTTTACTGAAATTTACTACATTCCTGATTCCGTAATGAAAATTTTTTACGGATAGAAAATCCAGAGAGGGTATGCGTTCATGCTAATCGTTCATAGCATTCAGGAGATCAATAACGTAGCATCAAATTTATTTTTACTAAGCATTGAAGCTCTTTGATCGTGCATTTGATTTCATTATCGCATGCGAAATTATTTGCGATTCTTCAAAGGCACTATTGAGTTATTCTTCTAACTCTAGCTCCAATTCGTCATCCCACATTTCAAATAGAGGAATATCGATGTATTCTTCCCCAGAAACATCCAGAGACATCGTACCGTGCATATCTACAAAAGGAGATGTTGTTGTTTCTCTGGGGTATAAAGAATTCAAAAAGAAATCCAAGGTAGTAGATTTTAAGAATCCCTGCATAACCGCGATTGTGCCAAAACGAATTCCTGTATTTTCCTGTTGTTCGAGGATTTGGCTAATCTGTTCTGGTTCGAGCAAAGCAGACTTCACCAGGTAATAACCCAAGGGCTGACGAATTTCTGTTTCAACAATTTTTGACCAATCCTTAACAAAAAAGTCAGCAGTTTCAGATTTGATCCAACCTCTCATTACGAGAATTTCTCCTAAGCGTAGATTAGGAAAACTTGCTTGATCCTCTAAAGCCAAGTTCAACTGATAATCTGATACGAGATCTGCCTCGCGCAGGAGTGCTCCAATAGGTTGGGTTTGAAACCTACTCAAGTCTAGTTCTTTATTTAAAGACTCTTTGCTTCCAGAAGATTGCGGTTCGTTCATATAAAACCTTGATTCCAAACTAATCTCTAACTAATGGAAAAGTTAGCTTTGGGGAAAAATAGGCAAAAAAAACTTGCTCATACCTAATTTACCCAGAGGTTAGCTAAAGACTACCAAAAATCAGTCAATTTGTTGCTAATGAATTAATTAAGCTTTTGATAACTGCTTATATCAGTCTGGTAATTGACACAAAGAAAGTATTAGGATCTAATGATGTATGTCGAGCGATCGTTTCTAAGATAATTTTTTCCCTATCTATTAAGCCCTATATCTTTAGTGATTTTGTGAGTGATTATGAGTGCTGATTTTCAAGATTCTTTTGATGTCATTGTTGTCGGTGGCGGACATTCTGGCTGTGAAGCTGCCCTAGCTTCAGCACGTCTTGGTTGTCGCACAATGATGCTGACCTTAAATCTGGATAAAATCGCTTGGCAGCCTTGTAACCCCGCAGTCGGCGGCCCCGCGAAATCGCAGTTAACTCATGAAGTAGATGCTTTGGGGGGGGAAATTGGCAAAATGGCAGATCGTACGTATCTGCAAAAGCGAGTTCTCAATTCTTCCCGTGGCCCTGCCGTATGGGCACTAAGGGCTCAAACTGATAAAAGGGAATATGCTTTAGTGATGAAGCAAATTGTCGAAAACCAGCCTAATCTAAGTATTCGTGAAGGTATGGTGACAGACTTAGTACTGGGAAAAAATGATGAAATCATTGGGGTAGAAACCTATTTTGGTACTTGCTTTGGCGCTAAGACCGTCATTATTACTACTGGAACTTTCCTTGGTGGCAGGATTTGGGTAGGTAATAAATCAATGGAAGCAGGCCGCGCAGGAGAATTTGCCGCAGTAGGGCTTACTGAGACTCTGAATCGGATGGGGTTTGAAACAGGTAGACTCAAAACTGGTACCCCCGCTAGGGTAGATAAGCGTTCCGTTGACTACAGCAAAATGGAGTTACAGGACTTTGATAGAGAAGTCCGTTGGTTTAGCTTCGATCCAGAAGTTTGGGTAGAGCGTGAGCAGATGAATTGCTATTTGACACGCACGACTGCCGAAACTCACAAAATTATTCGCGATAATTTAGAGCTTTCTCCTGTATACGGGGGTTGGGTGGATGCTAAGGGGCCTCGTTACTGTCCGAGCATTGAGGATAAAATCGTTCGTTTTGCTGATAAAGCTAGTCATCAAATTTTTATTGAGCCAGAGGGCAGAGATATTCCCGAACTCTATATCCAAGGTTTTTCCACTGGTCTACCAGAGAATCTCCAGTTGGCGATGTTGCGAACTCTTCCAGGTATGGAAGAATGTATTATGTTGCGCCCAGCTTATGCAGTAGAGTACGACTTTTTACCCGCAACACAGTGTTTCCCTACCTTGATGACCAAGAAAATCGAAGGTCTATTTTCTGCTGGCCAGATCAATGGGACAACAGGTTATGAAGAGGCCGCAGCTCAGGGCTTAGTAGCAGGGATTAATGCGGCGCGTTTTGCTAAAGGACAAGAAATGTTGGTTTTTCCCCGTGAGGAGAGCTACATCGGGACTCTTATCGATGATCTCTGTACCAAAGATTTGCGAGAGCCATATCGCATGCTTACTAGTCGCTCAGAGTATCGTTTGGTATTGCGTTCTGATAATGCCGATCGCCGTTTGACCCCTTTGGGTAGAGAAATTGGGCTGATAGATGATCGTCGTTGGCAACTTTACACCGATAAACAGAGCAAAATCATTGCCGAAAAAGAACGTCTTCACAGTAGTCGCATCAAAGAACGAGATGAAGTCGGTATTGCGATCGCTCAGGAGACAGGACAAAAAATCAAAGGCTCGATTGCCCTTGCGGATTTACTGCGTCGTCCTGGTTTTCACTATCAAGATTTGGCTCGTCACAATCTCCATGATCCTGACTTGAATCAAACAGAAACAGAGGGATCCGAAATTGATATCAAATATTCTGGCTACATTAAAAGACAAGAGATTCAAATCGAACAGCTTTCTCGTCATGCTAAACGCAAGTTGCCGGCCAACATTGATTATATGAATATTGACTCCCTAAGAATGGAAGCAAGAGAGAAACTAACTAAAGTGCGTCCTCTCACAATAGGTCAAGCTTCTCGAATTGGAGGAGTCAATCCAGCAGACGTTAACGCTCTACTGGTATATCTGGAACTACGCTCTAGTAAAACAAAGGTTTAAATCTTTTCGTTTGGTTGATTAAGCTTCTCGCTGGTTACTTTGCCATTGCATTTTCGCGAACCGTGAGCTTTTGCTTTTCCCAAGCTAGTGCGGAGCTCACAATAAAATTGAGGTCATTATACTTAGGCTGCCAGCCCAAGACTTGTTTAATGCGATCGCTTTTGGCAATTACGCTTGCTGGATCGCCAAGTCTACGAGGAGTTTCCTGGATCTTAAAATCTACTCCAGAGATTTCTTTAACAGTAGAAAGTACTTCGCGAACGCTATAACCCTGACTATAACCGCAATTGAGGATTTGGCTCTTACTCTCTGAATTGTGCAAATATGACAAAGCATCCAGATGTGCGGAGGCTAAATCTTCTACATGAATATAGTCTCTTACTCCAGTACCGTCGGGAGTATCATAGTCTGTACCAAAAATACTGGCTGAGTCTCTTAGTCCTAATGCTGCATCGCAAGCAACTTTAATTAAATGAGCCGCCTTTTTGCCCGATTGTCCGATTCTTCCCGATGTATCGGCTCCAGCAACGTTAAAGTAGCGCAAAATTACATACTTTAAATCTGATATCTGAGCATAGTCACGAATCATGGTCTCACTCATCAACTTGGATTTTCCATAAGGATTAACCGGATTAGTAGGATGAGATTCATCTACCAGAGACTTTTTAACCTCTCCGTAAACAGCAGCTGTACTGGAAAAAATCAGTTTGTTGACCCCATACTCTTGACAATGCAGTAATAAATTGAGCGTGTTAGCAGTATTGTTCCTATAGTACTGGAGGGGGTTCATGACAGATTCGGGAACAGATAAGCTTGCTGCGAAATGTAGAACAGCATCAAACTTGTGCTGAGCAAAAACTTGAGCCAATTTTTCTGTGTCTGATAAATCTCCTATGATTAGCTGCCCGTGTAGGAGTGATTTCGATGAACCAGTAGAAAGATTATCGTAAATTACGACGTTACAATCTTGCTCGCCCAACTGCTTAACCACGTGAGAGCCAATGTACCCTGCACCACCAGTCACTAAAACTTTTTGCTCGCCCATAAAAGCTACTTTACTTATCTCTTTACTTTAATCTCATCCCGATATTGGATGACCATGTATAAGTACTCAAACATTACAATAGGCTAACGCGACAACCTCTGGCATCCCAACATTTCTTTATTAATTCAAAAAACAAAAAAAGAGCAGACTATATGTCTACTCTGTAAATTCTTAAGCTATTAATCTGCCTAAATCAGAATTTGTATCCTTAACTTAAGGATTCTAAATAATCTCTAACCATGTTTCTTCGTCTGGGTTGACGTAACTTTTGTAATGCTTTAGCTTCTATCTGACGGACTCTTTCGCGAGAAAGTTCTAAACAACGACCAATTTCTGCCAAAGAAAAGGGTTTTTCGCCACCAAAGCCAAAACGCATCTGGATAACTTCTCTTTCTCGACTAGTCAATTCTGAAAGCAAAAAGTGGAGATCTTTTTGTAAAGACTCGCGGACTAAAGTTTCCTCTGGCGATGCACTTTCCGTTTCTAGTAAATCTCCTAGTTCAGTGTCTTTCTCTTTACCAACTTTGATTTCTAAAGATACAGAGCGAGGAACTCTTAATAGAACTTCTCTAATCTGAGATGCTGACATATCTAGCTCTTGAGCCAGATCCTCAATTCGAGGTGTACGCCCTTTCTCTTGGGAGATCTTGCGCTGTGCTTTCTTGATCTTATTAAGCTTCTCAGTAATGTGAACTGGGAGGCGAATCGTTCGGCTCTGAGTAGCAATTGCACGAGTAATACCTTGGCGAATCCACCAGTAGGCATAAGTACTAAAACGGTAGCCCTTTGTCGGATCGAACTTCTCAACAGCTCTTTCAAGACCCAAAGTTCCTTCTTGAATGAGATCGAGCAGCTCCAAGCCACGATTTTGATATTTTTTAGCAACGGAAACTACTAAGCGTAAGTTCGCTTTAATCATATGTTCCTTCGCCCTAGCTCCTTCCCGTTGGATAGAATCTAGTTCTTTGACGCTATAGCCAGAAAGTTTTGACCAGCGTTCTTTTCCTTGAGCAACAATTTCTGTAAGCTCGGAAATTTCTTTACGAACTTCTTTGGCCCATCTTTTGAGAGAGGGGCGATGACTGATTTGATTTATTAAACGATCATGAATCTTCATTACCGCTACGAACTCTTGCATGATCAAGTCCGTTTCATCTTCAGCCGCTTGTTCACGCTGTCCTATCAGTGCAATGTGGCGTTGCACTTTCTGTGCTTCAGATACTTCTTCATCCCTTTCCAGTAGGGGAACTCTACCTATCTCTTGTAGGTACAGTCTAACTAAGTCAGTGGTAGTACGACTAGCTCGACGGCTAGCATTATCAGAATCAGTACTATCTAAATCTAACTCGACCAAATCTTCGCTCAATTTCTCAGGAGCATTTTTGGTGTCCGTAATTCCTTCTGCGGAAGAATCAATAACACTCATCTGTTCCGAAGCTTTACTTGACAGGGAACTAGCTAACATAACGGTTTCTCAATGACGACGAATTTAAAGTAAATATTTCTGAAAAAAGAACTATTCCTTTCAGAACTTATAGTGCCCATATTTCAAAAAAAAAGAACATTTAGATTGTTTATTCTAAAATTCTGTAATTTGGCTTAATTTTTCTCACACTATGCGAAAAAAAAATGTGTTTTGTTTTACAAAAATAAAGAAAATATTAAAAGTGCCTCCTTGGGAACGACTATTTTCTATCAGTGAATGTTTCGGCTGCCTTTATATTTAATATTTTTTTAATATT
>CAZSEZ010000094.1:0-14163 GCA_964606015.1 uncultured bacterium | reverse complement strand
AATTGGTTTGCCCACTGCTGCTACTGTCCCTCATAAACCTACAATCCGCTGTAATAAGCACTTGGTAAGGAAAATGCAAAGAAACTTATACTTGTGTGTTTCCAACAAAAAAAAATGATGCCAGAATAGTAGCATCAGTAAAAAACCAAAGTTTAACTCAGTAAATAAATCAGTATATCTAACTCGCAACTACTCATGAAAGCAAGTAAGAGTATGGTTTGTGATTAGATATATTGTCTTGCTTATTCCATCTTATTGTCTTGGTGTGAGGGATTTCGTGCTTAAAAAACTCCAGCTAGCCAGCTGGATACTACCTGTGCTGGCTACATATTTGCCTTTGTATGCAAACGCTCAATCCTTCTCCACAAGACCTGGAGAAGACATTAATCACAATCCGCCTCAAAGATTACAACCAAAAAATGTAAATTGGGAAGATGTCCGCAATAAAAATTTACATTTTGTTGCGGGTGATCCCCTATTTCAGATTGATCGCGTTAGTAGCCTCAGGGATATATCTCAATCAGATTGGGCATATGACGCATTACAAAATCTAGCAAATCATTATGGCTGTATTACAGGTTTTCCCGATCAGACCTATAGAGGAGAGGAATCAATATCACGTAATCAGTTTGCAGCAGCATTAAACTCTTGCTCAGAAAAGATCGAATCGGCAATCGCCAAAGCACAACCTGTATCCACAGAAGATATTGAGACTTTATTACGTCTGATTCAAGATTTTCAGGGAGAACTAGCAATTCTGAGAGGCAGAGTCGATGGCTCAGAGGCTCGCACCCGAGAATTAGAGCTCACTCAGTTCTCCACTACTAGTGTTCTGATTGGAGAAACTGTATTTGGCTTAGCTTCTGATTTTACAGAAACCGCAAGTACTGTTTTTGGCGATCGCGTTAGGTTGGAGTTTAACACCAGCTTTAGCGGTCGAGACTTACTATTTACCCGTTTAGCAACGGGAAATTTTCCTATCCTAAACGAGGAAATTAGCTTTTCAGGCAATCTTAGCTTTAGCCAACCCGAAGAGAATGATATTGCAGTCGAAGTACTTTATTACAGTTTTCCCATAGGCAATGCAACAGTGCTGATCGGAACAACAGGTTTAGCAGCTGATGATTTTGCCGATACAGTTAGTGTTCTTGATGGTGACGGTGGAGCAGGTGCCATTTCCACTTTTGGGACACGCAGTCCAATCTATCAGCCTCCTGGAGACGCTGGGGTGGGACTCAGCTACAATTTGGGAGCTTTAGAGTTTAGTGGTGGATATTTGGCTGGTGATGCAGCCCAGGCCGGAACAGGTCTCTTTGAGGCTCCTTATAGTGCGATCGCACAAATTCTTCTAACTCCTATAGAAAGTTTAGATTTGGCTTTTACCTATGTTCATTCTCGCAACCAAAGTGACACGGAGACAGGAAGTACCAGAGCAAATATCCAATCTTTAACTGCCACAAACTTGTTTCCTCAAGGCATACCAACAGTCAGCGACTCTTATGGCATCGGCTTATCTTGGACTATAAGTGATCGGGTTATTATTGGTGGCTGGGGTAGTCTTTCCAAGGTTACTACTCTGTCAACCCTTGATAACAATTTTGATCGAGGAACCCAAGATATTTGGCAAACAGCTCTCACCCTAGCATTACCCGATTTTGGAAAAGAAGGTAATGTTGCGGGAGTAATCGTTGGGATTGAACCTATGGTTACAGCTTCCACCATTGATAATTTACCAGAGGATGAAGATCTATCGCTCCACTTAGAAGCTTTCTATCAATACCGTGTAAATGATCATCTTTCAGTAACCCCTGGTGTTGTCTGGATAACGGCCCCTGATAATAATTCTGACAATGAAGATCTAGTAATCGGAACGATTAGAACCACATTCAGCTTTTAAAAAATAAACCTTTAAAGTTTATTGGTCTTTGGTTTCCAAAAGAGGGACATCTTCAACCAAAGAGGCAGTTTGCACAATCACATCTTCCTCCTGGCTACTAACTACATTATTCATGACTTCAAGTCTGAACCAACTGCTCATCCCTTTATCGTAATTCGAAGCGATCGCCAAAAAAGCCCCAGCAAATACATAAACAGGTAAGGGTAGGATAAAACTTTTCGCCCACAAGATCGCTTTAGCAAAGACAAATAAAATAGCAACAGTCAATAACCAAGGTTTCATAAAAATCAAACTAGGACTTATGTCCTTCAATGTTCCTTCTAGATTACTCTCAAGATGACGGAACTAGACTCAGGTTCAACAAATGCAAAACTTTTTTTGACCAAATTACCTTTAGAAGATGAACCGCTAAGCAGGATACACTGCCTTTTGATAAGCAGGCACCATATCCTTCTGTGCCAAGTATTGTTGTATCTGTAGTGATGTGAGATTACTAACGTCCTGCTCTACCGTAATAATTTCTAGATTTCTGAACAGAGTAGGAATAAAAAACTCGCTAATTAGTTCTAGGATTTGGTGTGGAGCGACTAATATTAGCTTTTCGTACTGATTTACTCTAACAAAATTAATGATTTGGCTGATAATTTTTTGCCCGAACCTATTATCCAGCCTTGAGTTGTGTTCAAGAGAACTATCCGCTTCAGCTTCACTCTTACCAAGCAAGCTAGACCACAACCTGTGACGATAGCTAAGGTCTGAATAGACGACTCTATCTCGCTCTATCAGGTCTGGTCCCGACTCGTACTCCGGCCATTCTGCCTGCTCCAGAGTGAAAAACCTAGCTCTATCACTGCCCATGACAACGACTAAACTATTATCCACAGTCCTAGTGTTTATCTAAAATTTAATTGCTCCTGTATATTATCAAGTTTTTATCGTTTTATCTAACCAAATATGAAGTAATTCTAAATATTTATCAAATCTTGTTATTTTGAACAAACTTTGTAGCCTATAATGCTACCTGAAATTCACATCAGATTGAATCCTGCTAAATTTGATTTTGTCTTTGAGCCTCATAGAGAATCAAGGCAGTTGCGATCGCAGCGTTGAGGGATTCTACTTCGTTCACCAAAGGAATAGATACTTGTTGATCGGCTAGCTCCATTAATTCTGATGATAATCCTGCTCCCTCATTGCCGATTAGCAACAAGCTAGGACGCGTCAGATCGAGTTGCCAATAGGTGAAATCACTTTGAGGCACGGTAGCAATAACCTGTACTCCCTGCTGCTTTTGCTCTTTAACAATATCTTTTAAACTTGGGGTAACTGCCATTGGTAAACGGAACCACTCTCCAACAGAAGCACGTAGTACCTTAGGATGATCGGGATCGACACTGTCTTGACTTAACCAAAGACGATCCACATCAGTTGCAACAGCTGTCCGAATAATAGTTCCCAAGTTACCAGGATCCTGCAAAGTTTCTACTGCTAGCCCCAGTTCCACCCGTTCTGTCGAACCTCCAAGATTTAAAGGTACAGAAGCAGAATTTTGTGCGGAAAAACTTCTTTGGGCAATTGCCACCACTCCATCAGGATTAACTGTTGTCGCGATACTTGCTAAAACCTCGGGGCTAACTAGTTGGACCTCGCTCAACCTTTTTTCCAGATCCTGTATCAAATGCTGATGACGTTCTCGCCATTTTGGGGTACAAAATACAGTAACTAAAGGGAAATTATTGGTTAGTGCGGAAACAAGTAGGTTATTACCTTCAAGTAGTAACAAATTTTGCTTTTTTCTCTCTTTAGGACGTTGAAGCTTCCGAATTCGCTTGATAGTTGGATTTTTTGTACTTGTCAGAATTGAATCTATCACTAGCTATTGACGGAAATAGAACAAAAGGCTAATACTTGGTTGACTAAATACTAAACAAATGCGGAACTCGGGACTTGAACCCGAATGTCCTAAGCGGACACTAGAATCTGAATCTAGCGCGTCTACCAATTCCGCCAGTTCCGCTAACATTGGTGAAAAAGCTCTTATTAAAAGCCTTAGAAACTAGAAAAATTTTTTAGTAAAAACCTGGAGGACAAGACTATTAACACTATCTCTAACGTAACACAATCTTCACAGCAAACAGGAACAGAATCGGTCATTGAAATTTGGGGTGGTCATCCTTTAAAAGGCGAGATTACTGTCAGTGGGGCCAAAAACTCCGCATTAGTTCTGATGGCTGGTTCTTTGCTTTGTCCAGAAGACTGTCGATTACACAATGTCCCCGATTTGGTTGATATCAAATCAATGAGTAAAATCTTGACTGCTCTGGGTGCCAAGATAGTGAAAAATGGTAGCACTGTGGACATTGATGCCCGTAATATCGATCCCAGTGCCGCTCCCTACGATTTAGTTTCTCAACTAAGAGCTAGTTTCTTTGCCATTGGAGCACTACTAGCACGTTATGGCACAGTACAAATTCCTCTTCCTGGTGGTTGTGCGATTGGTGCTAGACCCGTTAAGCTCCACGTCCAAGGTCTTCAGGCGATGGGAGCAAACGTAATCATTGATTCTGGTATTGTCAATGCTAATGTTCCAGGTAGCGATCGCAGACTCAAAGGTGCCAAAATTTATCTCGACTATCCTAGTGTTGGCGCAACTGAGACCCTTATGATGGCTGCAACTCTAGCTGATGGGGAAACCACCATTGAAAATGCTGCTCAAGAACCAGAAATTGTTGATTTGGCAGACTTCTGCAATGCAATGGGGGCGAAAATCAGCGGAGCAGGAACCAACAAAATTACAATTGTTGGGGTAGAAAAACTTCACTCAGTAGAATACTCAGTTATTCCTGATCGCATCGAAGCAGGAACCTTTCTAGTTGCAGGAGCGATTACCCAGTCAGAAATCACTGTTGTGGATGCTATCAGCGATCATCTCGTACCAGTAATTGCTAAGTTAGAGGCTGCTGGCTGTCGCGTTATTGATGAGGGCGATCGCCGTTTACGTCTTGTACCAGGTAGTCTTAAGGGGACAGAAATCGAGACTTTGCCCTACCCAGGATTTCCCACAGACATGCAAGCTCAGTTAATGGCATTACTTTGTGTCGCCGAGGGTAATAGTGTCATTAGTGAAACTGTCTTTGAAAATCGCTTGCGTCACGTAGCAGAGCTCCAACGTATGGGAGCAAATATCCGCGTCAAAGGAAATATTGCAGTAATTCAGGGAACACCTTTTCTTTCTGGTGCACCAGTGATGGCAACGGATCTACGAGCATCTGCTGCGCTAGTATTGGCTGGATTAGCAGCCCAAGGCAAAACCATAGTTCAAGGCTTACACCATCTGGATCGTGGTTATGAAAATATCGAAGCCAAGCTCAGAGGATTGGGTGCCAGAATTGAGAGAGTTGGTTCTTAGTGATAGGCATCTTTGCCTCGAATTAGTTGTGAATGTTACGGAAAATTAAGTTAAATTGTATTGTGTTCCGTAGCTTCCAACTGACTTCACTAACTAACCAATGAGTAACCCTGCCCTCAATAAGTCGATAAGCAAGCCCCGAGAAAATGATTGGCGCTTGTTTTTGCAGTTATTACCCTATTTGGGTCAAAACCGAGGCATCCTCGCAGTCTCTTTAGGGTTACTGATTCCTCTAGCAATTGCAGGGGCAATTCAGCCTTTGATTATCGGGCAAGCAGTGTCTTTGCTCCAAGGGGAGCAAACTTGGGCTTTTCTGCAAGGGAAAGAAGTAGCAGAGGGAATTAACCTTTTAATTGGTCTGCTATTGGCAACAGTTTTAGTCAGATTGATGTTTGCTTCGGCGCAGGGTTACTTAGTACAAAAAATCGGGCAAGAGATTACCGCTTCAGTACGAGGTGATTTATTTGCGCATGTAACATCTCTATCTTCTAAATTCTTCGATCGCACCCCTGTAGGAAAACTAGTAACCCGCCTGACTAGTGATGTAGAAGCATTGGGAGATGTCTTTGCCTCTGGGGCAGTGGGAGTTCTCAGCGATCTGGTTTCGATTGTGGCGATCGTAGTCACGATCTATCTTTTAGATTGGCGTTTAGCATCGATGTTGGTGCTAATGTTGGTTCCTGTAACAGGGCTAATTGTTTATTTTCAGCGACAATACCGCAAGGCAAACTATCGCGCTCGGGAAGAATTATCAAGCTTGAACTCTATGCTGCAAGAAAATATTGCAGGAATCAACATTGTTCAGCTATTCCGCCGCGAAAGATACAACGCAGAGGTCTATCGTTCTACCAATGATAAATATCGGGCAGAAGTAGATAAAACTATCTTTCACGATTCAGCAGTTTCCGCCACTTTAGAATGGATTGCTTTGGTTGCAATCTCAGGAGTACTTTGGCTTGGTGGCTTTTTAGTTTTGCAAGAAAGTGTCACATTTGGGGAGCTTTCAGCATTTATTCTTTATGCTCAACGCTTGTTTAATCCCCTACGCCAGTTTGCAGATAAATTCACCATGTTTCAGTCAGGATTTACTGCGATCGAACGAATTGGTGAACTAATGAGCGAACCCATTGAAATCCAAGATACAGGCAAAAATCTTTCTTTTGGCGCGGATGCTCAGGGAGATTCTCCCCAACACTCCCAACCCAATCAACAAGGAGAAATCCGTTTTGAAAATGTTTGGTTTGGCTATAAGCCCGACGAATATGTCATTAAAAACCTTAATTTCACCATTACACCTGGGGAAAAGGTTGCCTTAGTAGGTCCTACTGGTGCAGGAAAGAGTTCGATCATTCGTTTACTCTGTCGCCTCTACGAACCTAGCAAAGGCAGAATTACCATTGATGGCGTAGATATTCGCGATATCCCTCAAGTAGAACTGCGTCGTTATATTGGCGTGATTTTACAAGAGAGTTTCCTGTTTGCAGGAGATGTTCAACGTAATATCACTCTGGGAGATGAATACAGCTTTGCCAGAGTTCAAGAAGCAGCCCAACTCACTAATGTCGATCACTTTATTCAAGAGTTACCCAACGGTTACCAAACTCAACTCCGAGAACGAGGTACTAATCTTTCTGGAGGGCAAAAACAACTTTTAGCCTTTGCTCGCGTTGCAATTCGCGATCCTCGTGTATTGGTACTAGATGAAGCGACTGCATCTCTAGATGTGGGTACCGAAGCTTTGATTCAATCAGCCTTGGATGAATTATTAGCCGAACGCACAGCGATTATCATTGCCCACCGTCTCTCAACAATTCGCGATGTGGATACTATTTTGGTTCTCAAACGAGGCGAACTAATTGAATCTGGTTCCCATGAAGATCTGCTGGCACAAGATGGTCTTTATGCCAGTCTTTATAAACTGCAAATGCTCGATACCTAAAACAGCTTAGGTTTTCTGTTCGATACCAAATCCTGCTAGGAGAATTTTGCTTAAAGGTTCTGAAGCTGGAGGTCTTTGGTAATTCAAGATGCGTCTAATTCTGAGATCGGGATTGCTAAGGGTGATCGAATCCACCGAGACAACGCTAGTATAGTTAGTTGTCATCAATAATTCTTTGGTTGCAGAATCAAAGCGGAAATGGGAAATTATGGGGCGGTCTTCTTCGTAAGCGCGATCACGTAAATAGTCACCTTCCAAGATGTCAGGGGATTCGCTCGTAGGCACAAACATCAGATTCAGAGTTTGACGAACTTCTTGCCCTTTATCGTTGATTGTATAAAAGCTGAGATTAAAACCAGGTAATTGTTCCAGGCTTTCTGGCTGTTTATAAGCATTATCGAGAATGACTTTATTTTTGGTGTCATTGGTTAGTGGTTTGACAGTAAACTCAGTTCGCGATCGCTCTATCTCCTGATGACTTAAGTAATGGTAAGTTCTCTCTGATACCCATTCACCAACACAATCACTAAAAAATTGTTGAAAAACTGAATCATTCATTATTATCCGGACACTTATCACTGAACATTAAACATGTAGCACCAATCTCAGAGAAAAGATCCCTTGTAGAACTAAATTTTGAACTTACTAAACTAAATTTAACTTTATAGAAATTACCATTCTTCTTCTATTGGCTCTAGCTCCTCTTCCCAACTATCTTTCATCGGCTGAACCACTCTAGTAATGGCATCTTTGACAAAAGCTTTAACAAATTCATCTTTGCGAGTGAGTTGAAACTGCTGTTGCACCACTTCAGCCATCCCACCGTCACCCCAGTTGCGATCGCGTTTAAAATATTCAATAAAACTCTTACCTGCGATACGGGTTAGATAGGCAGCAGACACCGCTTGAATTGCTTTCCCCACAATGTAAGTAGCAAAGTGAAACTGTAAGGCTCTCCCGAGAAGATCGATCGCGCCTTTGACCACACCCAGACTGATAAAAGTTTTCCCGAGAGACAAGGCTAGTTCTTTGCCTTTTTCACTGTCGATTTCGCAGCCATAGATTTTGCCAATTTCAACTACCATTTGGGCGTTAACTGCTGCAGTAGCCAGCATGTCCACTACAGGCAAAGGTGTAACTGCAATAACTCCGGCGCCAATCCATTGATAGCGATCGATGATTTTATCCGCTTCTCTGCGCCTCTGGTTGTCAATTATCTTGCGAGCATCTTCCCCTAATCGATGGGACTGAAGCAAGATATTATCCGCAATCAAGTCTTCTCCTTCGGCTCGCAGCACCGCCACCAATCTTTTGAGTAAATCCGTAATTTCGGGTTCGGGTTCAATAATTTCCCCTGTAGTAAGCTCCACTGGTTGAGGGCTGGCAGCTACGGTAATAATATCTCCAGGAGCGATCAGGTCTACTACTCTAGTTTCTAACTGTTCTAAGATTGCTATACGGTCTTCGTTGGTATAAAGGTCGGTCTTATTAAAGACTATGAGCGATCGCTTACCTAACTTCGCCAAGTCATAAAGAGGGTTATATTCTGATTGACGCAGGTCGTTATCCACCACAAACAACAATAAATCTGCTTCAGTTGCTAACTGTTTAGCGATCGCTTCTCGTTCTGTCCCTGCAATACCTGCCTCTAAAATTCCTGGAGTATCCGTAATTAAAATTTCTCTGCCAACTCCCTGAAGTTTCAGGCTATAGGTCTGCCCTTGGGTAGTGGTCCCCATGACTGAACTGACATTACCCACAATTTCCCCCAGCAAACTATTGATCAAAGAAGTTTTACCCGCCGAACCCGTTCCAAATACAACAATTCGGATCGCTCCACGAGCTAAATTTGCTTTGATTTCTTGCGATCTCTCTAAGATAGCTTCTCTGGCTACCGTATCTTGAATTAACCCTACTTGTTGCCCGATAGCCTTGAGGTTTTCAGTTACCGCTTGAGTCTTACTTTCAGGTATAAATTTATTTAAACCACGACGAACCCTGCTACCAGACTGACGAGATCGACGTTTACGCGAACCGCCAGGAGTATAAAAGTTGAAATAATAAAGAAATCCCCCAATTAACAACCCGATAAACAAAATCAGGAACAACAGCAAAAAGTTGGCCAAAAAAGGCGCAGTAAAAGATATCTGAGTATAGAGGCTGTAGAGAGAAGCCACCAACCAGATCGAAAGCCCTAAGATCAGGCTCAAACCAACAAACAGGATTAACAGGCGGAAGAAAGACACGGTTTAAGAGATAAGGAATTTCTCATAGAATAACTACCAGCAATTTTATTTGTAGCAAAAAGATGAATTGGCTTGCTCACTTATTCTTATCCCAGCCTACAGGAGAACATCGCCTGGGGAATCTGATGGGGGATTTGGTTAAGGGCAAAGAGCGAGCAAAGTTAGATACTTGTTTTACTGCGGGACTACAGTGTCATCTCTTGATCGATCACTTTACTGATACTCATGCGATCGTTAGACAGAGTAAACGTCGAATTAGCCCAGAGTTTCGTCGCTACAGTGGTGTTTTGGTAGATGTTTTTTACGATCATTTTTTGGCTAATAACTGGGAGCTTTACTGCGATCGCGACTTAACTATTTTTACAAGGGAACTCTATGGTTCTCTGCTAGAACCATTAGCAATTGTGCCCCCTCGAATTAAATTAATCGTCCAGCTAATGATCGAGCAGGATTGGTTGGGTTCTTATGTTTATCGTTCGGGAATTGAGACTACTTTAACGAGAATCAAGGCCAAACTATCGAACAAACATCACCAATATTTTCGGGTTGAGGATTTGATGCTTGAGTTGGATGCTAACTATGACGATTTGGAACAAGATTTTTTATTATTCTTTCCTCAATTAATTGATTACGTCACTAACCAAAATCACTAAACTATGTCTCAAATTACTATTGCAAAGCAGATATACAGAGAATTATTACAAGGAGAAATTACAGTTGAAACAGCTCAAGAAAGGATAGATAAATTAAATATTAAATCTCAATAAATAGATGAGATTGAGATAGCTATAGTTCCAGATGATATAATCTATGTCCTACAAAAATTCTTATCAGGAAAGCTTCAATCCGAATATCTACTTGATTGGTCATCTTTTTTGATTCTCTGGGATGTATTTATTGATCCTCAATGGGAATATGATCAGAACTCAAATGAGGATCTATATGAGCCGATGTGGTGGGTTCTTCAACAGCTAAATTGTCCTGCCATTGACGGAGAAGTAACTTTTACCAGAGTTACAGAGCTAGTCAAAGACTTAAAAGATTTCAAAAAACAACTTTCAAATATCACATAGTGTCAGATGATATTTTCTATATTTTACTTAGATAAAATAGAAAAAATTACTTTATAGTGATTATAAATAATATACTAAGATGATCATGAGAGTAACTAAGAAACCATAATTATCTGTAGTCTAGATCTGCACAAAAGAGTTGTGAATTTTGTCAAGAGTGGAGCCAGTAAAGCAGAAGCATCATGAGTCTATAACGTCAGTATATGGTGTGTTTACAACTGGTGTAGAAGGAAAGAGCTAGCACCGAAGTAACTTCTCAAAAGAAGAAATAGAAAATTGAATTGCGAAGAGTTACGACGTCTTGTTCAAGAATATCCAGGTGCTTTGCTGCGAGGAAGAGCAGAATATTTTGGCTTTAATATCAACGCTATTTAGTATGTCTGCAAACAGATAAAATTAACCCCCAAGATAATGTTTTACCTTATAAGCAGAGAAATCACTGCAAACGAATTAGATATCTACAAGAGCTGCACAAACTCGTTTTGATTCATGGCAGATCAAGTCTTGTTTATCTTAATGGGTCTGCGAGTTAGAAACATTTCGTCCATATGATTGGTCACTTCGAGGACAATAAGTTCATGGAGAAAGAAATGCCTGTAGACGTCCTCGAACTAGTTTGATCGCTGCAAAATGTGGAAAAAAACTGTTAGCAACTGTTTTGTTTCCAGGTAGCACCAGTTCTCTTCTGTTCAATCATTGGCTAGAACATCACTTACTTAAATAACTGAAGACCCTTTTTATCCTTATATTCTGAGGGGCTGTTTCCGCCACCTGCGGGCGGGACTTGTAAGCCCCATCCAGACTTCAATCTCATTGAGCAAGATTTAGCCAATATCAAGAAAAGGAGAACTTATGCCCATTCAGGAACAATACTTGATTCGATTATTTTATCCTATGGAAATTAATTGGAATGACTATAGATATCTGAATCAAATCTAATTGGTGACACGCCCTATTCGTTCCTATGGAAATTAATTGAAATTACCATAAGTAGATTTTTAGTAGTAATACAACAAAAAAATGGCTAGAATTTCCAACCATTTAAAATTAATGCTTAGGGTTTAAAGCTTAATTATGATTAATCTTGACTCTCTTGGGCACTATTCTGAGTCGGTTACTCCGTATCCGGAGTTCTGACAATAGCAGTACCGACAGGGATTTCTCCAAGTGTTCTGCTAGATGCAAAGACTCGGTAAGGCACGATAAGTCCACTGTTTAAGCCTCTCACTGTAGAGCCTTCAATGATAGTTCTAACTTTTGTTCCAACAGCGACTGGCTCATTAAAAGTGATTACAAACTCTTCAAAACCGAAGTCGATAGTATGGGGAATTTCAGTATTGGTTTTACTATCAACTACTTTGACCCCAGATAGCTCATGAAATGTGACACAGACGATGCTTAATCGCTCCAGTGGCTCTCCATCAACCTCAACTTCGATAAAGTGATCTGCTGCTGTATTAGCTAGCCCAGCTTTGACTACAGATGGTGCTCTATTTCCGCTAAATAGGCGGTCTCTAGTCTCGATCGCTCTTTGTGCAACAAGCTCTTGGGTTTTTGGTGGTAGAGCTTGGGCGGCTGCTAAAGAAAATGTTAGGACTAATGCAGATAATCCCCACTTTGAAAGTTCTTTAATAAAACGATTTTTCATTATTTTCCTCCTTGAGTTAATCACGAAAGTAATTAAGTTCAACATCAGAATTTACATTTAACATTTAGTTAAACATTGACGACCAATTACTAGCTAATTTTAAATTACTAACTTTCTTGTTAAGAGTTGAACTCATTTCAAGGAATATAAAATAGATTTATGAGAGTTAGATTAGAAAAAAAAATTGAAAATAATTTGACAACAAACTTAGCGAATATTTGTATTTGCTTGTATAACTTGAATATTCTAATGGTTCTCCGTAAATGGAGAGAAGTGTTTGATATCTAAGAAAAAATAAAATGCGGTTGGTTACATGCAAGAGCTTAGATTGTTTGTGTTCCACTTATTACTGGTGTGACTTTACTAAGTGGTCGTACAAACAGCTATTTATAACCAATGTGATCGCTATTATTCCAGAATATAAAGCTTATTAAATCAACTCTCGAAAGCATGAGATTAAAGATTTTAAGGGTTTAGGGTTTTATATCTGACAGTGATATGTAGCCGATTTCTAGGTTAACTATCTCTAGGCTAACCAAGTATGGATTTTTGCTTTTTCAATTTGTCTGGTTCAGTCTAATTGGTGGGTTACAGCAGATATAGACCACAAGAAAATATATCTAAAATTGCCTAACCCACCCCACTAACTAAAACTCGGCGTTATCAGGAGTTCTGGGGAAAGGAATGACATCGCGGATATTTGCCATGCCAGTAATAAACTGGACTAGTCGCTCAAAACCTAAACCAAACCCAGCATGGGGTACTGTGCCATAACGACGTAAATCGAGATACCACCACAAGTCATCCGCTTCCACATCGCATTCTTGCATTCTGCGTTCTAAGATATCTAATCTTTCTTCCCGTTGGGAACCACCAATTATTTCGCCGATGCCAGGAGCTAATACGTCCATTGCGGAGACAGTTTTTTCTCCTTCGTCTAAGCGCATGTAAAATGCTTTGATATCTTTAGGATAGTTGGTAACAATGACGGGTTTTTTGAATAGTTCTTCAGCTAGGTAACGTTCGTGTTCTGATTGGAGATCGATACCCCACTCTACAGGGAATTCAAATTTTTTCTTAGCTTTTTCTAGCAGTTCTACTGCTTTGGTGTAGGTAACGCGCTCGAAGTCGTTATCAATAATATTGTTAGCAGTGTCTAAAAGGGATTTATTAATCCACTTGTTGAAAAATTCGATATCCTCTGGGCAATGTTCCAGAACGTATTTAAAGATATACTTGAGGAATTCTTCTGCTAAATTTTGATCTCCTTCAAGGTCGCAAAAAGCCATTTCTGGTTCGACCATCCAAAATTCTGCTAGGTGACGGGAAGTATTGGAATTTTCGGCACGGAAAGTAGGCCCAAAGGTGTAGACATTTTGAAATGCCATTGCCATAACTTCTGCCTGGAGTTGTCCGCTCACGGTGAGGTAGGCTGGTTTACCAAAAAAGTCCTTGGTGTAGTCGATTTTGCCTGCTTCGTCTTTGGGGATATTGTCGAGATTGAAGTTGGTAACAGCAAACATTTCCCCCGCACCTTCGCAATCCGATGCTGTGATAATTGGGCTATGAATCCACAAGAAGCCTTTCTCTTGGAAAAAAGTATGGATGGCTGTGGCGCAAGCATTACGGACTCTGAAGACTGCCCCTAGAGTGTTAGTGCGCGATCGCAGATGGCTAATATCGCGCAAAAATTCAAAGGAGTGGCGTTTTTTCTGGAGGGGATAGGTTTCGGGATCAGCTTCTCCGTAGATGGTTACAGTACTAGCTTTAAGCTCGATGCGTTGTCCTTTTCCTTGAGATGCGACTAGGGTTCCTGCAACTTCGATAGATGACCCTGTATTAATTTTTTTGAGGTTGGCTTCGTAGTCTGGTACCTCGCCATCTAGCACTACTTGTAAGCCAGCTAAAGACGAGCCGTCGTTTACTTCGGTAAAGGCAAATCCTTTGAGTT
>CAZSEZ010000093.1:0-14424 GCA_964606015.1 uncultured bacterium | reverse complement strand
CATCCTACTATCAGGGATAATTGATAGTTCCAGTTCTTGGGATTATAAGAACTAAGCCTGTGAATGATCGGAGAGTGAATAACCAGTCTGGACAGCAGTTCGACTCTGCTCGGCTCCACTTCTACTTAACTCATTGAGAAATAGTTAACTGTGACTAGTTATTTTGGTATCTATTGCTACCAAATATCTTTGTCTGTGTGTAGTTTTCCACAGAAAATGCGGTTTTTCCCCAGTTTTAAGCCCGTTTTCCCCAGAAAAAAATTATAGTTAAGAAATTAATAATAAATCGCAAACAAGCGGTTAAAAGCTATTTTTCAAGGGCAAAGATCTTGCTGGAAACTCGTAATATTGGTTCCCCGGTAACAGAGAAAAGCTCTCTTTACAGTTTCTATTTGCCAAATCTCATTTGAATTGCGTTGAAACATTAACTCAAACCATTCTCCTCTTAGAGAATCATCTTGATAGCCATCCTGGATAACCGTAATTAGGATTCTGCTAGGAAATTCTGGATTTTCTCCCAGAGGAATTTCTTGTGTGATGTGGCTATTGCCTGGAATCCCGTTTAGATAGCGCAAGGTTAAAGATATGGGTTGTACATGCCAAATGCTAGTATCTGCTCCGGTTAATTCTGTTACTAGTTGTTGGTTAAACTCTGTAGGATCTTCGATTAAATAAGAATCGATCGCTAGTTGGGTTACAGGTTTTTTATCCTCATTAGGATTGGGTGTAGGGGAAACGGTCGAAGTGTTACAGCTAAGCATAGTTCCCAACAATACCAATGACAGCCATCTAAATTGAGTCTTCATCTTTAAACCAACCACTACAACCTTGATAACTTTGCCATAATACTCATAGACTTTAACAACTGCTATTTTTAATGACTACAGCTAATACTAAGATTGTTTCTGACTGGAAAATTAAACTTTTATACGATGGCGAATGCCCTCTTTGTTTGAGAGAAGTTAACTTTTTACAAAAAAAAGATGCTGGCAGAGGCATTATTAATTTTGTCGATATTGCTAGTCCTGATTACAGTGCAGAAGCTAATGCAGGAATCGATTTCGCGACAGCAATGGGGAGAATCCACGGGATTACTAGTCAAGGCGAAGTAATTAAAAATGTTGAGGTATTTCGTCGTGTTTATGAAGAGTTGGGCATGGGGTGGATCTATGCCGTGACCAAATTACCCATACTCGGTGCTGTTGCTGATTGGTTGTATGGGATTTGGGCTGATTGGCGACTTCAGCTTACAGGTAGACCAAATTTAGCGACTATTTTGCAAGAGAAAGCGCAATGTGACACGGGTCGCTGTCGGGTAGATGGTTAGTTAAAACTAAACTAACAGACTAGACTTTGCCTAGACGATTGAAGGGATAAAAACGAAATACCGCATGGCCGATCGCATTGGTTTCCGGTAAGAATCCCCAAATATGAGAATCGTTACTATTGTTGCGGTTATCTCCCATAACAAATATGGTTCCCTCAGGGACAGTTATCGGGATCAATTCGTAGTTTGGTGGTTGAGCAATGTAATCTTCTTGAAGAGCTTGGCCATTAACTAAAACAACTCCTTCTTTAACCGCGACTGTATCACCTGCTAAGGCGATCGCTCTTTTGATAAAAGCTTGATTTGCTTGATAGCCTTGCTGTTGCAGTTGTGGTGGTGGCTGAAAGACCACAATATCTCCGCGATGAATTTCACCTAGTCGGTAGGAAACTTTTTCGACAACTAAGCGATCGCCAATTTCCAAAGTAGGA
The DNA here is from genome assembly GCA_964606015.1 of uncultured bacterium. GTDB lineage: Bacteria > Cyanobacteriota > Cyanobacteriia > Cyanobacteriales > Xenococcaceae > Hyella. Next base: position 12,666 of record CAZSEZ010000093.1, on the reverse strand, counting down.
AACATTGACTCAGATGGAATATAGCGAGGTTCGGCAATAAAGACTCGAACAATCAGGGAAATCAACAGCGCGATGGCAATGGTAGTGCCGTTTTCTTTGACTGTATGCCAGAGGCTACTCGATTTTGTGGTTTCTGCTGTTGGAATATCTGGTTCTTTTTCTTTTGCCATGAATGAATTATGTTTGCGAAAACAAGTAGCCGTTTGAGTCTACCATTGTATCTTGCTACTCATGTTCAATCTTGCAATGTTTGACACTCTGATTGTTCCTCAAGGAGCAGAATATCAAGCTGTAAATAAAGCCATATCTCAAACAACTGCTGACCCCACATTGATTAAAATCCCTATTGGCAGTAAAAATATAACCTCGACTCTAGAGCAACAAAAATTCTGGCAAGGTTCGCCTAAAAAGGTACTCATGTTAGGACTTTGTGGCAGTCTGACTAATTCTTTTGCAATTGGGGAGGCAGTTTTACATAGCAGTTGTCAGAGTATCAACAGTTACCAAAAACTCACCTTTTCGTCTGAGTCAAATGCTGTGATTCAGCAGAAACTATCTCTCAAATCGATAGCAGGATTAACTAGCGATCGCGTTATCAACTCTGTCCAAGAAAAAAAACAATTAGCCCAACAATATAACTGTGACACAGTTGACATGGAAAACTATGGTTACCTAGAGCTGTTGCAATCGCATCAAATTCAACTCACTATCATTAGAGTGATTAGTGATGATCTGACGTTTGATTTACCTAATTTGGATAGCGCGATCGATTCTTCAGGTGGGATTAATCCTCTAACTATGACGGCAACAATGCTCAAAAATCCGCTCATTAGCCTGCGCTTTATCCGTAATAGTCTGAATGCTCTAAAACATCTAGAAAAGATAACTTACGCAATTTTTAGTTAACGACTAATCAATAGTGAGCTTAGGTACTTAAGACCACAACCCCATTTTTCACTACCACCAAATTTAGTTTGAGCGGCCCAGCTGTAAAAGTGGTTTCTGCGACGACTGCTTTAATTTCACCAAGCGGTTCCTCAGACTGGCCAATGTCTTCGATGAAGTTGATAATGGTTGCGATCTGTCCATCGCCTATTTGTAGATTCCCGATAATACCTGCTCGTTGGGCACGAAATTTAGAAGCTGCGAGTAGCCAATCCAATCTTTCTTGAATTTCTAGCTGATCCATTTGTTCAGAGTCAATAGAGACAGTTGCGATCGCTTCTCCAGCTTGGAAAACTTCTTTATTAACTGCAATGTCTGCAAAGACGCTAATCTCTTGCTCTCCTTGAACATAATTGCCTGCTGAGAGAATTCGCACTACATAATCTTTGCCATCAACAATTTGTTCTGCCAGTTGCTCTACCTGAGAATTGGTGATTCTGACAACTCTAGTATCAGCAAATTTCCTGTCATCCAGCAGAATCGATTTGATCGCATTACGATTCGCTTGTGCCAGTAAGCGGTCAATAGCAGGAACTACCGCTTTGCGATCAACAACTCTAATAGTTGCAGATGCTAAGACTTCTCCTTTGACAACGGCAATTCTGCGTTCGCGGAGCTCTTGATAGTTTTGATAGTACTGCTCCAAAATGGCAACTTCGCGCTGCAAAAATTTTAATTGTGTTTCTAGCTCGCCCAAACGTTGAGTTCTCTGGCCAATTTCTCGATCTTTTGCTGAGATTTGTCTGTCAAGATCGGCAATACTTGTATCACGCTTACCAATCTCGGATTGTAAGACTGCTTGTTTTTGCCTTAAGTCTTGAATACTGTTTTCTTTAGTTGAGATCACCGCATCTTGATTATTTATCTTCGCTTCTCTTTGGTCTAACTCCTGTTGCAGATATTGACTTTGTTCTTTGAGTCCTTCTAACTGTTGCACCTGCTTGCTTCTTTCTTCAAGCAGAGCATCCAATTCTTGTTGTAGGCCTTGAGCTTGTCCAGAGATTGTTTCTAATCGTTTGGTAGATCGATCAAAGTCTCTTCTGGTTTGCAGAAGCTGATTCCTGGCTCGATCTTGTTCTGCTCTAACCTGTGATAACTCTTCAGCAATTTTTTCTTTTTCGGCTACGGCACCATTCAACGCTGCTTCTGCTGCCCTTTTGTCTTTCTGAATCCTTTCTAGCTCAAATAACCCCTTGCGCAGGGATTCGCTCAAAAGTAACAAAACCCCTAACGTGGAGGCCGAAATCAACGTTCCAACAACAATGGTAATTACTGTTGCTGTTTGACGGGGTCTGAGTTTGAATAGCCTTAGTCTAGCTTTACCCACCTTAGTCCCTAAGCGATCGCCAAGTAAAGCGATTAATCCTCCCAAGATTAGCGTAGCTAAAATTAAAATATAGGTACTGGTCATATTGGAGAAAGAAGCAGAAAAAAGGGAGGATTTAGCGTTAACTGAAGTTTTTGATAGGTACTATTGTAAGAATGTACTGAAGAGTAAAAGAATTGAATTTTAGGCAAACTGCTGACTGAGATTTACAGGATCATGAACTGTGATTTTTTTCTTATGAATGGCAATCATTTCTTTATCACGTAAATCTCCCAGTAACCGAGTTACAGTAACCCTGGTAGAGCCGATCGCTTCGGCAATTGCCTGATGAGAAAGTTTGAGATCGATCCTAATGCCTTCTTCGGTAGGTGCGCCAAAGTCGCGACAGAGAATAAGTAAAAAACTTACTAAACGCGAACCCATATCTCGGTGAGCCAGGGTCTCAATCATCATTTCTGTTTGCAAGATACGCGAAGAAAGTCCCTGCAACATTAGCATTGAAAGTTCTGGATTTTCTGTTAAGGAACGCTCGACCTGTTCGATAGGTGCAGAAAGTAGTTCCACAGGAGTAAAGGCTACTGCGTGGTAAAACCGATCACTTTTTTGGCCTGTAATTAAGGATAGTACCCCGAACACACTATTTTCTCTGAGTAAAGCAACTGTAATTTCTTCTCCTGCTTCATAAACGCGAGATAGCTTGACTGCTCCTTTTACCAAAAAGTAAACTCGCTCTGCTGGATCTCCAGGAAAAAAGATGGTTTTTCCTCGTTCAAAATTTTCAACAACTGGAGGAAAAGAGCTGCGATTGAGTTTGCGAAATACTGACGCGAGAGGTTGATTTTGAGTCACGGATAGTTCCATAAAACTTTGGAGGCGCTCAACAATATAATTGTTTAATCTTAAACCCTAACCACCATGTTTGTACTCAATTGAATGATTTAATACTTAGTGTCGCCGATCGTATATTATTGATGACTGCGGTTTACATCTTATTACGATCGACAAATGCTAGATTTAAGTGGAAAGAATGCTTTCGTTACAGGAATAGCAAACAAAAACTCTATAGCTTGGGGAATTGCTCAGCAACTTCATAAAGCAGGAGCTAATATTGGTGTCAATTATCTTCCTGATGAAAAAGACCGCTTTAAGAAAAAGGTAACAGATTTAGTTGAGCCTTTGTCTCCAGATTTAATTGTTCCTTGTAATGTTCAAGATGATGAGCTGATGGAATCGATGTTTGCTGAGATCGCAGACAAGTGGGGCAAACTAGATATCTTGGTTCATTGTTTAGCTTTTGCCGATAAACAGTATCTTGAAGGTGATTTTAGTGTTGTTCCTAGAGATGCTTTTAGTCGTTCTTTAGAAATTAGTGCTTACTCTCTAGTTAATTTTGCTCGATTGGCTAAACCTTTGATGAAAGAAGGTGGCAGTATTATTACGCTTACCTATATTGGTGGTGTCAAAGTGATGCCCAGTTATAATCTGATGGGAATTGCTAAATCAGCTTTGGAAATGAATGTCCGTTATTTAGCTTCAGAACTTGGCCCTCAAAATATTAGAGTAAACGCGATCTCCGCAGGGCCAATTCGTACTTTGGCTTCTTCTGCTGTTGGTGGTATCCGCGATATGATCAAGCATATGGATCAAGCTGCGCCCCTCAGACGTACTGTTACCCAAGAAGAAGTGGGCAATACCGCGGCTTTTCTAGCGAGCGAGCTTTCTAGTGGCATCACAGGACAAATCGTTTATGTTGATGCTGGATTTGAAATTATGGGAATGTAATTATTGATGAAGACTATAACGACAATCGGGCAAGCAACCGAACAGCCAACTCTATCAAGGACTGCATCTGTTAGTCGCACAACCAAAGAGACTGATATTTCTGTCGCTCTCAATTTAGATGGCACAGGTAAATGTCTTGCCGATACTGGCATTCCCTTTCTAGATCATATGTTGCAACAGATAGCTTCTCACGGTCTAATTGATTTAGACGTCAAGGCTACAGGGGATATTGAGATTGATGACCATCACACCAATGAGGATGTTGGGATTACTTTGGGTATGGCTTTGGCTAAGGCTTTAGGCGATCGCAAAGGAATTCATCGTTTTGGTCATTTTGTCGCTCCATTAGATGAATCTTTGATTCAGGTTGCTCTTGATTTTTCTGGTAGACCACATCTGACTTATGGATTAGAGATTCCTACTCAGAGAGTCGGCACATACGATACTCAGTTGGTCAGAGAGTTTTTTGTCGCTATAGTCAATCATTCTCAAATGACTCTTCACATCAAACAGCTAGACGGCATCAATTCTCACCATATTATTGAGGCAACTTTTAAGGCCTTTGCTAGAGCAATACGAATGGCGACTGAGGTAGATCCTCGTCGTGCAGGAACTATTCCCAGCTCTAAAGGGGTTCTCTAGAACGCTGCCTATATTAAAATCGCGTTACCATGATAGATATAAATAAAGTTTTGTGAAGTAACGTGACACTTAATCTAAGGGCACAAACGCCAGAAAATCTAGCTAGTCAGTCTCCAGATAACAATGAAATATCTCGTCGTGTTCCAAAAGATTTTGATGAAGCGACTGTTGAGCAATCTTCATTGGAGGGCTTGAACGCACAAGAAAGTCACGAGCAAGACAGCAATCTTGATTTGCGATGGCATCGTCTGGAAGCAATCTGGCAAGGGGGAGAGGATATAGTTAAACAGGGACTACCTCATCAACAGTTAGCCCCTACCTGGCAAATTCTTTTGTTGGGAGATGGTTCGCCTACTCGTCACCTAAAGTTACTTACGGGAGAACCAACTGAAGTGGATGTCATTGAGATGTCTGCCATCGGTGAGGAGGATGATGGAGCTCCAGCTGAAATTAAGTTTATTTCCGAACCAAGACTAAGAAGACAAGTTTGGCTGAGAACTGCTTCTGGTCAAAGATTAGCTTATGCAACTTCCTGGTGGGATGCTGATTGTGTTGACGAGTATCTTCAGAATCGTTCCTTGCCAATCTGGGAAAGTCTTTCTCGCTCTCATACAGAGTTGTATCGCGATATTCAAGGTTTATACTATGGAAACTCTCCTGCTCTGGAAAAAGCCTTTGGTGAGCAAGGGGCTTTTTGGGGGCGCCACTATTTGTTCTGGCACAATAATCGTCCACTAACTCTAATTTATGAGGTATTCTCTCCTTACCTATCCAAGTATCTCGGTGGAACTGAAGTCTAATTATTGAATAATATGGGATCAACTTTCTGGTTTTGGCGATCGCTTTTATACAATGGTTGTACCTATATGAGGATACTTTTCTTCACCAAACCTTGATTTTTGTTGATAAGTGATTTTATTGAAAAAGCAAAGCAGACCTGCTTCTCTAGGTTATTTTCGAGTATATGTACTCATCTAATTCGTCAAATGCTCGATTAATTTTTAGTGAAGATCTAGAAAGATTGCAGTACAAACCAGTTTTCTTAGGTCATAATCTTTCTTAGATTAGTAGTATTAGACTAGTAAGATAATCTTCTGTCTAAATTACAAACCTGAATAAATAAATAAATTAAGTATATTAACCTGAATTTAACAAGCCTATCTATCCTTAACCATTCCTTGGAACAAATTAAACAATATGTTTTTGCACAATTCTCTCAGTCTAGTTCTAGGTATCTTGGCTGCTGTAGTGTCAGTACCAATTGGGATCTTTATCCTAGAATGTTTTGCTGCTATTTTGCTTAGGAAATCTGCCAAGCAAAGCACAAAGAAAAATGTGGCCACAGCAATTTTAATTCCTGCTCACAATGAAGAGCAGCATATTCACTTAGTTGTCAGAGAAGCTAAAAAGCAGTTGGGTGTTGATGATCGTTTGATCGTGGTTGCTGATAATTGTTCTGACAATACTGCGGAGCTGGCTAGAGGGGCGGGTGCAGAAGTTCTGGAAAGAACTAATGCGGTTGAGCGAGGAAAAGGATACGCATTAGATGCTGGTTTACAGTACTTGGAAAAAACAGGCGCTCCCGAAGTTGTAGTGTTTCTCGATGCTGACTGTGTGATGAGTGAGGAAACCTTAACTAACCTAACTTCTTTGGCTTGGACAACTGGTAGACCTGTTCAAGCTAAATATTTAATGGAACAAGAAAGTAAGCCTGGTTTGAAAGATCGTGTTTCTACTTTTGCTCTTAAGGTCAAAAATCATGTTCGTTTTCTGGGCTTAAGTCGCCTTGGAGGTCATTGCCTACTTACTGGCTCTGGAATGGCTTTCCCTTGGTCAGTCATTAATCAAGTTTCTCTAGTTGGTTCGATTAATGCCGATGACATGAAGTTGACTGTGGATTTGACTTTAAAAGATCTAGTCCCTCTTTACTGTGAGAACTCTTTGGTTGTTGGTCGGTTGATGGAGAATGAAGCTGCTCAAAGTCAGAGGACTCGTTGGGAACACGGGCATTTGCAAATGATTTCTGTTGAAGTGCCTAAGTTAGTTCGTGCCTGGTTGCGTCAGCCACGTTTTTCTTATCTTCTACTTGCTCTAGATATCAGCATTCCTCCTCTATCATTGTTAGTTACGATCTGGCTTGCTGCCACAGTAATATCATTAGCTTTGACTCTTGTATTAAACCTTGCCTGGTTACCAGTAGTTGTTTTGACCATAGCTGGAGTAGCCTTAACGACTACAGTGTTTGCAACTTGGAAACGATTTGGTACTCAGGATCTACCCTTCAAAGATTTGATTGCAATTCCTTTCTATATTTTGAGTAAGTTACCGATTTACTCTAAGTTTTTAGTTAATCCCCAAGCCGGCTGGGCAACTACAGAGAGAGACTAGTTTCTGGATGTTGGTTGGTGAAATAGCTGCTTTGATTGCAGCTTTCTTGTGGGCAAGCTCTTCGATTGTTTATCGTTTTTTGGGACAGAGGATTCCTCCTTTGTCTTTGAATATTCTCAAAGGCATTGTTGCAATTATCCTAATCCAATTAACTTTGGCTTTGACAGTACAACCCGCTGGTTGGGATCTAGAATCTTGGCGTATTTGGTTATTAGCTGTTAGCGGTGTTGTAGGAATTGGTTTAGGGGATACAGCCTATTTTTTTGCCCTCAATTGTTTGGGTGCACGGAGAACTCTGGTTCTGGAAACTTTAGCCCCTCCTCTAGGGGCTTTATTAGCGTTTGTAATCATAGGTGAGGTTATCTCTCCAATAGCTGTATTAGGTATTGCCATAACCCTTTCTGGAGTAATCTGGGTTATTGGTGAACAGACTACGGTTGAAAATATCAGTGATCTTAGTGGTATTGTTTGGGCTTTATTAGCTGCGATCGCACAGGCAGGGGGAGCTGTAATGTCCCGTATAGCGTTATTGGATTCAGATGTTAGTCCATTGACTAGCAGTATGATCAGGATTGCGGCAGGAGTTCTAATTGCCTGTGTACTAAGCTTTTTGCCTGTTTTTCAGCGTGAGCTTGCTTTCCAGAAAAAGCTTCTTAAGTTTCGTTTACCTCCTAAGGTTTTGGGTCTAATTGTTTTAGCCGCTACTGGAAGCACTTATCTCGGTATAGGACTACAACAGGTTTCTCTCAAGCATGCGCCTACAGGTATTGCTCAGACTCTTTTGGCAACTAGTCCATTGTTTGTGATTCCTCTGTCGATGGTTATCGGAGAAAAGGTTTCTCTGCGAGCTATCTTAGGTGCTGTTGTTGCTTTAGTTGGTATTAGCTTGTTGTTGGTTTAGATTTTACCTAGAGTAAGATTCCCGCGATACAAGCCGTCATAAAGCAGGCAATGGAACCAGCAGTTAAGGCTCTGATACTTAAAGAAGCTAAATCTTGCTGTCTAGAGGGTGCGATCGCACTAATTCCCCCCAGCATAATGCCCATTGAACCAATATTGGAAAAACCGCAGAGAGCATAGGTTGCTAGAGTAATTGACCTGTCAGAAATTGCGCTACCATCTCCAGAAATTAGTTGTTGAAGATCTAAGTAGGCAACAAATTCATTGAAAACTAGTTTTTTCCCTAATAGCACTGCTACTTGGGAGCAATCAGCTAAGGGTATCCCTATCAGCCATGCGAAGGGAAACATAAGATAGCCAAAAATCCACTCTAAAGATAAATCGGCAATTCCGAAGGAGTTTCCTAAGAAGGCCAAAATTGTATTAATCATTGCTAACAGACCGACAAAAGCTATTAACATTGCGCCTACATTGAGAGCTAGTTTCAAGCCTTGAATAGTACCAGTGGTAATTGCATCTATGGCGTTAACATAGTCAGAAGTTAGAACAGCCTTGGACTCTCTCTTGGTTTTTTGTGGTTCTGTTTCCGGATAAAAAAGTTTGGATACAGCTAAAGCTGCAGGTGCAGACATTACCGAAGCAGCTAGTAAATGTTCTGGAGGTATGCCAAAGGCAATATAAGCTGCCATTACACCTCCTGCGATCGTGGCAAACCCTCCAGTCATAATTGAATGAAGTTCTGATTTGGTTAGCTGGGAAATATACGGCTTAATGACTAAAGGAGCTTCTGTTTGTCCGACAAAAATATTGGCAGCACAGCTTAAGGATTCTGCCCCCGAAGTTTTCATGGTTTTCATCATTACCCAACCCATTGCTGCAACTAGGCGAGGCAAAATTTGATAGTGATAAAGCAATGAGATAACTGCGGAAAAAAATATAATCGTCGGTAAAATTTTAAAGGCAATAAAATGTTCGGCAAAATTATCGCCAAAGACTAATTTTGCGCCAGCATCAGAAAAATCCAGAAATCTCCCCATTATTGCTCCCAAAAATTGGAATAGGGACAAGCCAAAAGAACTCTTAAGGATGAGGACTCCGAAAATCAGTTGGAGAGCGATTCCCCAAAGAACTGTTCGCCAAGGGATTAAACGTCGATTGTAGGAACATAGGTAGCCCACTCCTACAAAAACTCCCAGTCCTAACAAAGAAATAATGCGATAGTTCATATACTTTTTGAAAATTACGAGTAGTCGCTCTTGTTCTTGGTGATTTTACTCTATTCGCGATCGCTATTAATACAAAAAGCCCACAGTTTTTAGACTGTGGGCTTTCTATGACCTAGTTGACTGAAAACTAGGTATCTAAGTTTTTCTCAAATTAGAAACTAAAGGTAGTTCTGAGAACACCAATGATTGCATCATCTTCGTCGCTATCGCCATTAGGAGAAGTGATATAAACAATACCAGGAGTTAGAGCAATGTTGTCGTTGACTTGGTATTTGTAGAAACCTTCGATGTGAACAGGAACATCATCAACACCACCAACATAAGGCTCAGCACCAACAAAAAGACCAAGTAGGTTACCTTCTTTACCAAAGTCAGGTAGAGCTACACCTAGACCGTAAGACCAGATTTCAGAGTCACCGCTACCGTTGCTTGCATCAGCATCTGTGTACAGACCAAAAGCGTTAAAGGCGATTTTCTCATTGAAGTCGTAGGAAGCTTGAACACCAAAGGAATTAGTGCTCAAAGAACCAGCAAAAGGACTTCTAGCAGTAGCAGTACCAACCCCTAAATCGAAGATAGTGTTGTCAGACTCATCTAACTGAGCGTGAACATAGGTAGCTGCAACTTGAAGCTTGTCATCTAAGAAGCTGAAAGTTAACTGACCTAAAGCAGAGAACTCCTCTCTGAACAAACCGCCACCACTGTTTTCGTCAGGGTTAGCAGTGTCACCACCAAAGTAACCAGCACTGATAGTTGCAAACTCAAAAGTGTTGATGTTAACACCAAGACCACCACCAGAAGCTAGACCGATTTTGTAGATAGGGCTAGATTCAGCGAAACTGGAAAGAGAACCACTAGCGCCAGTGAAACTATCAAAGTAAGGGCTAACTGTGGGAGCAAAATCCTGCCATAGGGGGAAAGCAGCAGGCAAGTAAACATCGATAGAATCGCCGATGGGGAAGTAGTAAGCCAACCAGCCGATTCCAATGTCATTTCCACTATCAGATGTTTGGAAAGTTAGAGCACCAGTATCAATACCGTTGAAAGTTCCAGCATTGGAGGCATCAAGACGAGTGTATAGAGCATCTTTTCCTGTGAAACTGGAAACGAATGCTAAACGAACTCGATCTTGGAATACTACTTGGTTATCAAAGTTAAATTCTTGAGATAGACCGAAAACAACTTCTGCCTCTAGTTTAGTAGTGGTAGAGAATTGGTTGTCTTCTAGGAATGCAGTACGAGCTTCTAGATCGTCAACTCTAGCACCAAGAGTAGCTAATTCTGCTTCAAACTCTTGAACTAGACGGTTGAGAGTGTCAATGTCTTCACGAACTACAGCTTCAGAAGAAGCAATCAAACGCTCAATTTGGCTTAAGCAAGCATTCAAACCAGCTGCAAACTCATAACGAGAAAGAGCTTGATTACCACGATAAGTTTGGTTGGGGTAACCAGCGATACAACCGTAGCGGTCGACCAAAGAGCGGAGTGCTTCGTAAGCCCAATCAGCAGGTGAAACGTCTCTTAGCTGATTAACATTAGTGACCTGATTGAAAGATCTAGATCTGCCTTCACTGCTGTAGCTGTTGAGCTGATTAAGCAAATCTTGATTGCTAGCATCTTGAGCAACTACAACGGAAGAACTAGCTGCAATTCCAAGTACTGCTGGAAAAGCAAGCAGAAGTCTGCGAAAAGTCTTATTCATTTGTCCTCACACCATAAAATAAATTGAAATCGGGAAAATGCTAATGCCATAGCTACAAAGGCAGTCCGTAAAAGACTCCACTTCGCTTAGAACGCTAGACAGGTTTTCCCTAACTTGAAAATCATAGCAGAAACAATCAGTTATGATTCGTTCTCTAATATACCAAAGTTAATACTGCTCTATGGAAAAGTCAACAGTGAAATTATTAAGAAGAGTGACCTTGGGTCGCCGTAATTTCACTGAATTTAACTTTGCGAGAATCTTAGCCTAATAGCCAATTCACTAAGGTTTTCACCGGGAAGCCTGTGCCGCCAGCATTGTTAATTCCGCCAGGCTTATCCGACCAAACTGGCCCTGCAATATCAAGATGTGCCCAAGGAGTATCCTTAATAAACTGCTTGAGGAACAAGGCTGCGGTTATGGATCCTCCAGCACGAGGTCCCGTATTTTTCATATCAGCAATTTTGGATTTTAGGCCATCGAAATAGCTATCTTCCATCGGGAGTTGCCAAAACTTTTCTCCTGCGGTTTCAGCTGCGGTTTTAAGTTCTCCAGCCAGAGATTCATCAGTGCTCCACATGCCTGCAATGTCATTACCCAATGCCACGATGCAAGCACCAGTTAGGGTAGCCAAATCGACAATGGCATCTACTTCCAATGATTCCGCATAGATTAGAGCATCAGCCAGGGTTAAACGACCTTCCGCGTCGGTATTGTTTACTTCGATAGTTTTGCCGTTAGCCGCAGTGAGAATATCTCCTGGGTGCATAGCTTTGCCGCTAATCATGTTTTCTGTGGCAGCACAAATAAAGTGTACTTCGACTTCTGGTTTGAGTTGGGCGATCGCTTTGGCTGCACCAAGGGTAGCTGCACCACCTCCCATATCCATTTTCATGGTTTCAATGCCGCTATTGCTGGGCTTGAGGTTCAATCCACCAGAGTCAAAGGTAAGACTTTTTCCGACAATCGCGACTTTGCGTTTAGCTGTTCCAGCAGGCTTATAGATTAAATGAATAAACTTAGGTGGTATATCTGAGGCTTGTCCTACTCCAAGATAGGCCCCCATGCCCTGTTCGAATTGTTCACAGTCAGCTTGTTCGAGAATTTTTATATCTAGACCATAGTCAGTGGCAATAGCTTGTGCTGTTTCTGCCATTGTGATGGGGGTAACCGAGTTTGCAGGGGCGTTGACTAATTCTCTAGCTAAAATAACCCCAGACACCATGATTTCCCCTTTGGAGATCGCAGTTGCTTGTTCTGCAAGACCCAACAGCTCGATATTCTCTAGTTTCGGTGCTTTATCTTCGGCATCGGATTTGAAACGGTTATCTTGGTGTAATGCCAAATGAATCCCTTCAGTAATTGCTTGAGCAAGCTCTGCTGCATCTCCCTCTACAGGTAAACTTACGCCAAGATTTTGGTCTTTGGCAGCTAGACGAGCAATCGCTGCTGCTGCGGAGCGATAGCCGTCCGTTGTAATTTCTTCTGTGGTGCCTAGACCAACTAGGATTAGTTTTTTGCAAGTGTCATGACCACTGAGCCTAGTACTAGCTGTAGAACCAGATTTACCCTTAAACTCTTCATCAGCGATTAATTCACTAATTAGGCCAGACAACTTATCGTCTAATTGTTTAACCTCTCCTGTCAGGTCGGTTGCTTCTTCGGTAATGCCAATGGCTAGAGTACCACCCTGCCAATCTAATAGAGACTTTGCTGTAGCTGTGATTTGCATTCTGATTTTTCTAGAGGTTCCA
>CAZSEZ010000092.1:0-14567 GCA_964606015.1 uncultured bacterium | reverse complement strand
GGATCGAAGTTAACTGTTTACATAACGGTTAAATAAATCAGAAAACGCCTCCCGACTCGGGGGGCGTTTTTTATTTTCTGCTTTTTTGATATTTATTTTTTCTATAATTGACCATTCGCCAATGGTTTGATGAGTATGTCTTTGAAAAATACGGCAAAAGAAACCTTAAAAATCCTGGAAGCAGGACAATACATTAATAGTCTGGGCAAAATAGTTAACTTTGCCGCAGAACAGAAAGCAGCAGAAGCCAATACAAAGCTACATACCCCAGAGGAGTTAGCGAATCTTAGCGATCGCCTAACTAGAAGAGACAAAAAGAATTAACCATTGAAGTTACCGACGAAACAACGCAGGTAGCAGCCCATCGTTTGGTAGCTCAAGAAAATTGCTCGGATTTAGTCTTGTTAAACTTCGCTTCAGCAAAAAATCCTGGTGGAGGTTTTCTCAACGGAGCAAAAGCGAAAGAAGAAGACTTAGCTCGTTGTTCTGGTTTGTATCCCTGTTTGCAAACTCAACCTACTTACTACGAAGTTAATCGGGCATATGAGTCTTTACTCTACACAGACCATGTTATTTATTCCCCTAAAGTACCTTGGTTTAAAACTCGTAGTAGAGGTCAACTTTTAGAAAATATCTTTTTAGCTTCTGTGATCACTGCGCCAGCACCTAATGCCGGGCAAGTTTTACGACGCGACCCTACTGCTAAAAAAGATATTGTTATATCTTTGTACCGTCGGACAAAATACGTCTTGACTGTGGCGAGGGATAACGGACATCGTTCTTTATTGCTTGGTGCTTGGGGTTGTGGTGTGTTTCGCAACGATCCTTATACCGTGGCTAATGCTTTTGGAATTTGGCTCCACTCTCCCGAATTTAAAAATTGTTTTGATCGCGTTGTGTTTACTGTTTACGATCCGACTAGGGACAAGAAAGTATTCAAGGAATTCTACAATAGATTGAAATACGACCGATGTGTCTTAAAGTTGCTTCAAGAAGAACGCACAATTAATAATCTACTTTTACCCCCTTACCTAATATGTTCTGATATCCCAAGATATTCTATGGTCTGGCGTATGGGATTTGGCCAAGACTGTATGCTTGCCTGGGACATTTGGGCTGACTTTCAGAGTAAAAATGACTTAATTGAGTACTTCAAGAGTTTCACTCCTATTCCTGTTGAATGGATTGATTGGGTTGCTCACAGAATTGTATGGAGATGATTTTAAAAGTAGAGGTAATGAAAATTACCAGGACTATCTCAGTGAAATAAAGATGAGCATTAAGAAATTAGAACAAATTGGTTTAACTAATTACCCAGAATGGGAAGATTGGTATTCCAGCCAGTGGAAACAGAAAGAATAATAAAAAGCGATCGCAATCTGTATTTACTCTTGTAGCGACTTACTACCAAGGCAGACGACTACCATCCCAAGAAAAGAACTCCCCACTGTCTTTTTGCTCTAAGTTTTTCATTACTTCAGTCAATAAACCAACTGTTTTACTCACAGGAAATAACTTCCCTTCTGGAACGTTCGCCTGAAATGGCTCAGAAAGCTTGGTATCTGTGGTACCTGGATGGAGAGCCGTAACAATAGTCTTGGGACAACGCCGGCTGTACTCAATGGAAATAGTTTTGAGGAACATGTTTAAAGCAGCTTTAGAAGCGCGATAACCATACCAACCACCCAAGCGATTATCACCAATGCTGCCCACCTTGGCTGAGATGGCAGCGAAGATACTATTATCCTGATGCTTGAATAAAGACATCAAGTGTTTAGCGAGTAAGACTGCACCAATGCTATTGATTTGAAAATATTGCAGAAGATTATCGCTACCAATCTGTCTCAGACTTTTCTCTGGCTTAAACTCACTACCTCGGTGCAAAATCCCTACACAGTAAATAACAAGATGAAGGGTTTTAGTTTGAGAGCTAATTTGTTCGACAGCAGATGCGATCGCACTTTCTTGAGTAATATCCATCGCCAGAGTAGTAAGTCGATCCGAATTTTGCTGACTCAAAGCAATAAGTTCGGCAGAAGATTCTAGAGTACGGTAAGTTGCATAAATATGGCTAACAGAAAATGTGGGCTGTAAAAACTGTTTGACAAAGCCCAAACCGATACCGCTACTACCGCCAACAATCAAAATGTTTAACGGAATCGATTCGTGCAAAATAGACATAATTTGGATTTTTGCTCTAAAAACGGTGAGAAACTAGATAACGGATATCCGAACCTTTCTTTTTGATCCCAAAAGTGATTAAGATAACAGCAGGGATATACTATAAAATCTCACAGATTTGAAGTAGTAAGTAACATATCTCAAATAAAAATTTTATAGTTTAAAGAGCCAAAATTAAGAGAGCAAAAGCTGTGACTAATATAAAAACTGTCTCCGACACTAAAAGAGCTTTTTATAGCCACCATACCAAACCAATTAACTCTGTTTATCGCCGAGTAGTTGAAGAATTGATGGTAGAAATGCACCTGTTATCAGTCAACAGCGACTTCAAACACGATGCAATATATTATCTAGGTGTGGTTAGCTCTTATGACCGCTTGATGGAGGGCTATCAACCCGAACAAGATAAAGAATCTATCTTTAAGGCTCTTTGTCACTCTATAGACCAAGACCCCGGTCACTATCGTGCTCAGGCAGAACAGATTCTAGCGATCGCAGAATCCAAATCCGCAGCAGATTTAGTTGCTTGGCTCCAATCTCCTGAAGGCGATCCCAATGTTACTGGTCCTATTGCCGCTATCAGCAGTAACGAGAAATTTAAGTACAGCCGAATCTTTGCTATTGGCTTGTATTCTCTACTTGAGAAAGCAGAACCTGAACTAATCAAAGATAAAGAGAAAAGTCAGGAAATCTTTACTTCTATCGTTGAAAGCCTCAACCTACCCCAGGAAAAAACTAGCAAAGACCTAGATACCTATCGCGGTAGTCTCGAAAAAATGACTCAATTGCTTCAAGTTATGGAAGATATGCTCGAAGCTAGTCGCAAACAAAGGGAAAAACGTGCTACGGAAAAAGCGGAAAGAGAGCAGGCTCAAGCAGCTAAGGCCGAAGCAGACGCAACAGAGGAAACAAAAGTAGAAGAAGTTAAAGCTGAAGAAACAGTAGAAAGCTAAAGCTACTAGATATCCATGTAATATTTGTGATTGAGGTTGGGTGATATCCCGACCTTTTTTTGTGTCAATTGGGGAAAAAAACTTACTAAGATGAAAAATGTGAACCGATTTCAGTAATCCCAATATTTATCCCTCTCTTTGTCAGCATTCCTTAGCTGATAAAACTTCAGTAAGGTCACACCTATTTCGCTCTCAGAAAAGATACTACTCTGCACTTGTTCTCGAATAGCGATAACGCAGGGTCTGATCGCTCATAATTCATCCCCTATTTTTTTCTCTCATGACTCCCGATCCCCAACTCGTTCGCTCGATCAAAGATCTTAATTATCGCGTCACTGTGGGCGAAGTAGCAGCAACCGCAGGAATAGAAATCAATACTGCGCAACAAGGTCTATTAGCCTTGGCATCAGAGGCAGGGGGACACTTACAAGTAGCAGAATCAGGTGATGTAGTTTATCTCTTTCCCAAAAACTTTTTAGGCATCCTTAGGAACAAATACTGGCAACTACGCTGGCAAGAAACCTGGGCAAGGATTTGGAAGGTGTTGTTTTATCTGATTCGAGTATCCTTTGGGATAGTTTTGATTGCTTCAATTATTTTGATGCTAGTTGCGGTTGTTGCGATTGTGATTGCTCTAAATTCTAGTAGCGATGAAGATGACCGTAGAGGTGGTTACGGGGGAGGAGGGATGTTTATGCCTCGTTTTTGGTTTAGCCCCGACTTTTTCTGGTTGTTTTCTCCCAATTACAACTCCCATCGTCGTCAAAAAGCTAGTAATGCTAGCGAAATGAACTTTTTAGAAGCAGTTTATTCTTTCTTGTTTGGTGATGGCAATCCTAATCCCAATCTTGAAGAAACTCGTTTTGCCACTATCGGACAAGCAATTCAAAATAACGATGGAGTTGCAATCGCAGAACAGATTGCTCCCTATGTGGATAAGGCGGATGCCGATGAAGATTTTATGCTGCCTGTATTAGCCCGTTTCAATGGCTACCCAGAAGTATCTCCCGAAGGAGAAATCATTTACTATTTCCCCGAACTACAAGTACTAGCTAGTAAACGCAAAAAACGCTCGACTCCCAACTTTCTACAAGAAAAAATGTGGCAATTTTCCCAAGCTAGCAGCGGACAAAAAATGATGGCCGTAGGGCTGGGTGGAGTCAATATAGTTTTGGCACTGGTATTGGGATCGCTATTGCAAGACTATGCCGTATCTTATGGCTTGGTAGGTTTTGTCAGTTCAATTTATGGTGTCTTACTCGGTTATGGAGTAGCTTTTTTAGCGATTCCTCTGATACGTTATTTTTGGCTCCAAGGACGTAATCAAAAAATAAGCACTCGCAATCAAGCCCGACAATCAAGGGCGCAACTTCTAAGCCGATTATCCAGCAAGATTAAACAAAAACTATCGTTTGCTAGTCAATTTGCCCAACAAAAAATCATCAGCGATCGCGACTTAGCCTATAGTACAGAGAACGATCTTTTGGATCAAAACTTACAAAACAAAGCTAGAATTGATGCTCAGTGGCAACAAAAACTAGAGTCAGATAATTAAATAAATTAGTAATTCAGACCTATTATCAAGTAATTAAAGCAAATGAGTAAGATCGCCCAAATTTCAGGTCAAGCTGTCCCCTTAGTTGGTAATGACATCGACACAGATCGCATTATCCCCGCACGTTTTTTACGTTGTGTGACTTTTGACGGTCTGGGAGAACAGGCTTTTGCTGACGATCGCGCTCAGAGTGAGGGGACTCATCCTTTCGATCTGCCTCAATATCAGAATGCCAGTGTTTTAGTCGTTAATGCTAACTTTGGTTGTGGTTCCTCCCGCGAACACGCGCCTCAGTCTTTGGCTCGTTGGGGAATCCAAGGCATTATTGGGGAAAGCTTTGCGGAGATCTTTTTTGGTAATTGCATTGCGATCGGTTTACCCTGCGTTATTCTCAAGCCAGCAGAGATTCAATCAATTCAAGCTGCAATTGTTGACAATCCAGAAATTTCCGTAGCGATCGACCTCGAAGCAGGAACAGTTAAGTGTGGCGACACTACTTACCAACCCACCATCGATGAAGGGGCAAAACAAAGATTTCTTAATGGGACTTGGGATAGCTGCGGACAACTCTTACAAGGCAAACCTGCGATCGCAGAGACAGTAACCAAATTACCCTATATTGCTTGGAATACAGCAAGTTAATCATCAACGAAATTAACTAGTTAGATATTTTTCTGCTCAACTATTTCAACTAACCAATTGCTGCTAAAGTCAAAAACGGTCTAGAAGCATTTTTAGAGTTAGACAAATTTGAGAGTTAGAGAATGCAAGAACTTACCATAACTCGTCCCGATGACTGGCATCTACATTTGCGTGATGATGAAGCACTGAAAGCAGTTTTACCCCATACAGTACGACAGTTTGGGCGCGCTATCGTGATGCCAAATCTCAAGCCTCCAGTGAGAACTGTCGCTGATGCCACAGCATACCGCGATCGTATTATGGCAGCAATCCCTAAAGGCAAACAGTTTAAGCCGTTGATGACGCTCTATTTAACTGATAAAACTAGTCCTGACGAGATTATTAAGGGTAAGTCTGCTCAGTTTGTCAAAGCAGTTAAGTATTATCCCGCTGGAGCAACCACTAATTCGGAATTTGGTGTCACAGATATTCGTAGATGTGATCGCGTTTTTGAGACCATGCAACAGGAGGGGATGCCGTTATTACTTCATGGAGAAGTAACCCATCAAGATGTTGATGTATTTGATCGCGAAAAAGTATTTATCGAGCAATACTTAATTCCTCTTAGACAGAGATTCCCTAAATTGAGAATCGTACTAGAACATATCACTACTGCCGATGCAGTGGAGTTTGTTCTGGAAAATCAGAATATCTCTGCCACTATCACCCCACAACATTTGTTGTTTAACCGCAACGAGATATTCAAAGGGGGGATTCGTCCGCATTTTTACTGTTTGCCGATTTTAAAACGAGAAAAACACCGCAAAGCATTAATCGAAGCAGCAACCTCTGGCAATCCCAAATTTTTCTTAGGGACGGATAGCGCACCTCATTCTCGCGATCGCAAAGAAAGTTCCTGCGGTTGTGCTGGTTGTTTTTCGGCTCCCCACGCGATCGAGCTATATGCTGAAGCATTTGAGAGTGTTGACGCGCTGGACAAACTCGAAGCTTTTGCCAGCTTTTATGGTGCAGATTTTTATCAACTACCTCGCAACACTGAGAAAATAACTTTAACGAAGTCTACTTGGCTGATTCCTGATGAGATTCCCTTCCCTAAATCAAATTTAGTACCCCTGTGGGCAGGTCAAGAGTTAACTTGGCAAATGGCCTAAAATTTGCGAAATGAAGTGTTAAGATTAAGCCGTCCGTTATTTGCGCGATCGCTACTCTATGCTGGCTAATAAAAACACAGCAAAAATTGTTCCCATTTCGACGGACTACTTACTAGAGATATTTGGCGAATTTTTAGATATTGATGTTAGTGCAGGAGATGCAGCATCAGATACGCTCAAAACTTATCGCCGACAGCTACAACAGTTTCTTAAATGGTGCGAGAGCCAACAGATTTATCCAGCAGATGTAGTAAAAGATGACATCAAGCAATATCGTCGTTGGATGATCAAAACAAAAAAGTATAAACCGTCTACTATTGCTCTCAAACTCGCTGTAGTTAGGCGCTTCTACCAGGCAGCAGTCGAAAAAGGTCTATTAGGAATCAATCCCGCAGCAGGAGTAAAACCCCCACGAGAAAAATCTGACCCAGCAGCAAAGATCACATTTCTGGAATCGGAAGAAGTCACTCAACTCCTAGAAGCCATTCCCGAGGATGGCACCATCAAGTGTGCCAGAGACAGAGCAATTATCGCGATTATGGCAATGGAGGGAACACGAACAGTAGAGCTACATCGGGCAGACGTTGCCAACCTAGTCCGCCAGGGCAATAACCTAGGTATTCGGGTAGAAGGAAAACGCAGCATTCGCGTAGTTCCTCTAACACCTAAAATCGCTAAGGTGCTGTTGGTATATCTCAAATTAAGAGAAAAAAACGGGGAAAAGCTCGAACCTCAACAACCTTTGTTCACAGCAGTAGGCAACCGAGCAGGAGGCAAAAGGATTTCTCGCCGAGGCATCCGCCTGATCGTAGACAAATACCTCAAAAAAGCTAACCTGAAACATAATCCAGGACGAACCATTTCTACTCACAGTTTGAGACATACAGCAGGCACTTTAGCCTTGAGAGCTGGAGCAGAACTACGCCAAGTGCAAGATCTCCTGGGACATAGCGATCCCCGTACTACCTGCATTTATACACATATAGGAGATCGCTGGAAGAATAATCCTGCCCTTAATTTAGATATTGAGCCCTAACTCACAAGTCACCAGCTTAATATCGACGATGTATGTTGTGATTGTGATGACGGATTCTTACTCTTCTGCCACCATGATGAAAATCACCGCGGGAACTATGCCGAAAATTGCGGCGAAAACCACGACGGGAACGCCTACCGAACCCTCTTGAACGACGGCGAAACCCACGATTAGATCTCCGACCTCTTCGAAAACTACGATGCTTAAATGCTAGAAGAGAATCACTGGCGGAATGATGGACTTGACCCTGATGCTGTTGAGAAGAAACTGTATCTTGTTTTAAGCTTTTTAGGACATTGGCTTCGGCTGGCATAACTGAGCTAAGTGCAATGACAACGCCGATAGCTATTGAAGACAGTTTTCCAAGTTTCATTTTTCTGAACCACTATTGAGGTGGTTTCCAGCTACTCCAATAGTCTCCTTCTGCAAGATTAAGCCTATCCGTAAATATACTGAGAATATTATAAGATTTACTCAGCTAATTCTCATTTTGTAGCGATCGCAAAAATAGTAAGGAAATAAGGTTTACTAAAGGCTTTACTTTGTCCTACTACTCTGTTGTCAATATATTCTGATGCCAACTCTGCACTACAGGCAAAATCACCTTTGCTTTCTTCTAGAGCGTTGCACTCGATGAGTTGCGACCCATTTTTTGGCTTTTCCGACACCTATTAAGACGTCGTGATCTTCAAAGCAAATCATGTAATCTACTTTTTCTGAGGTAACACAAAAAGGGAATCCAGTTGTCTCACCTAAAAGAATATCCAGATCTTCTCCGTTCTGAAACTGCCACATTATCTGCTCCAATTCAGGATTGACAAAGAGTAAAACCTCTTGATTTCCTACATAGTTTTTGATCAGTTGCCAAGAATTAGAATCATGATAACTTTCACGACCCTCCAAATTTTGCCAGCTTAAAATTTGGGATCTTTCTTTATCTGTAGAAAATTTCTTAGCAAGTTTTTCTTTTATTTGTAGAGTTAATTGTTGGTCTACTGTGACAATAGAAATTCCTAACTCAGACGCAACACCTGCAATTTCTTCTGCTAAATATCCCATTGACACGAACTACTAACTATCACCCAAAAACAACTGATACGCCGGATTGCTACTCTCATCCCAATATGGATAACCCAAAGTATCTAAGAAAGCTTGCCAATCAGGGATTTCAGAAGGAGCAACTTGCACACCGATCGCAATTCTCCCATAGTCCGAACCATTGTTGCGATAGTGGAAAAGACTAATATTCCAGTTAGGACTCATGGAGTTGAGAAATTTGATTAAAGCACCAGGACGTTCGGGAAATTCAAAACGATAAAGTAACTCATTGTTAGCAAGGGTGGATTTGCCTCCCACCATGTGGCGCAAGTGCATTTTTGCCAGTTCATCATCGGTTAGGTCGATCGCTTTAAAGCCATTTTCAGAAAGGTTATCAGCTATTTTTTCGCCATCAGCACGATTCTGGATCTGAACACCGATAAAAATATGAGCCTGGTTTTCTCCCGCAATCCGATAGTTAAACTCAGTTAAATTGTGACTACCCAAACATTTGCAAAACTTCCGAAAACTACCACGCTCCTCAGGAATAGTTACGGCAAAGATAGCTTCTCTTCTTTCTCCTAACTCAGCTCTCTCGGCGACAAAACGCAAACGGTCAAAGTTCATATTGGCTCCACAAGCCACAGCGACCAGAGTTTTAGCGGTAATGCCTTCTCTTTCGACATAAGCTTTGGCTCCTGCGATCGCTAATGCTCCAGCAGGTTCTAAGATAGAACGAGTATCTTCAAAAACATCTTTTATCGCGGCACAAGTATCATCAGTATTAACCAGAATAATCTCATCCACATGTTTCTGCACTAGACGAAAAGTTTCTACTCCTACTTGCTTTACAGCGACCCCATCAGCGAATAGACCTACATTATCTAACTTGACTCTCTCGCCTTGCTGCAAAGATTGAGACATAGCATCGGCATCAATCGGTTCAACACCGATAATTTTAGTTTCAGGACGAAGCCTTTTTACATAGGCTGCTACTCCTGCAATCAGACCACCACCACCAATAGCGATAAAAATTGCATCAATTGGTTTTTGGTACTGACGTAAAATTTCCATCCCGATTGTCCCTTGCCCTGCAATAACATCAGGATCGTCAAAAGGATGAATAAAGGTTAGATTTTTGCTCTTCGCTAGCTCTTTTGCATGGGCACAGGCATCATCATAAGTATCTCCGTGAAGCACTACCTTTCCACCACGGCTCTTAACTGCATCTACCTTTACTAGAGGAGTTGTCACCGGCATCACGATAATGGCAGTTGTACCCAACTGACTTGCAGAAAGAGCCACACCTTGAGCATGATTTCCCGCAGAGGCTGCGATTACTCCCTGCTTTAGTAGATCTGGTGGTAACTGTGCCATCTTGTTATAAGCACCCCGCAGCTTGAAAGAAAATACCGACTGCATATCTTCACGTTTCAAAAGCAATTTGTTATCGAGACGCTTAGATAAATTAGGTGCATATTCTAAGGGGGATTCTTGAGCGACATCGTAAACACGAGCGTTCAAAATTCTCTCTAGGTAGTCAGAATTCATGAGCAAGCTAAGGGGAGATAATTCTCAACATTATAAAAGACAAAGGTAATTGCAAGACCGAGAAGAGATAACAGGGACAAAACAATAGGTTATGGCTCTGAGAAACAAAAAAGGCTCATAAACAGCTAGTTATTTTCTGATAACGACCATAAATAATCAACAATTGACGATTAAAGATGAGCAATCAACCATCAAAAATCCAAAAATATGGTGTGCCCTTGTTTAGTTTGCTGATCTTTATCATTTTCGCGATCGCACTAGGACAGAAACTACAGGAATATAGTTGGCTCGATCTAATTGCTAGCATTCGCGCCATTCCTGCCAATCGAGTTCGTCTAGCAATACTCTTAACCATCATTGGTTATGTAACTATCGCACACTATGACAAGATTGCTTTTGCGGCAACGGATTTTTCTCTGGCGAGTCGCAAAATTCTCACGACAGGATTCCTCAGCTATGCCATTTGTAACAGTGTGGGGTTCATGTTACTAATTGGGGGAGGAATCCGTTATTACTTTTATCGCTCTTATGGTGTACCTGGATATGTTGTCGCCACAACAATTGCCTTTAGTAATCTAAATTTTTGGCTGGGACTTTTTGCCCTTGGAGGAGTCGTATTTAGTTCTAGTTCTTTGCCAATCCCTGAGATTTTACAGATCAACCTTGTCACAGTCAGACCCCTGGGATATCTTTTCTTAACCACAATTTGTATCTATCTTTATCTATCTTGGCAACAAAAAACTATTAGTTTTCGCAAAAAAAAGTTAGCCCTTCCTCGATTAAAAATTTCTTTGGCCCAAATCGGGGTATCTGCTTTAGATTGGGCGATCGCTTCAGCCATTTTATATCTTTTACTCCCATCACAAAATCAGCTCGATTATGGCTCTTTCTTTGGGGTCTATCTACTTGCGATCGCAGCCAGAACAATTAGCAATATACCTGGAGGGTTAGGAGTTTTTGAAGCAACAATTATTGCTTTTTCTCCTGAAAATGTTAGTAATTCTGATATTTTTGCTTCTCTAGTAGCATACCGAGGAATTTACTTTCTATTTCCTTTATCAGTAGCACTCATTTTAGTTAGTATTTTAGAACTAAGAAAAAAATTTAGCTAAAAAAAAGTAACTCTGGAAAATTAACAGCTGCAGACTTCCATAACAAAAATCATGAAAGCTAAAGCTATGTCCAATTATCCAGTAGTTACACAAAAGATATCGTCATTGATTCGACTCAATCTTAATTTTGCTAGACCTGCTTTGGCATCGGAAAATCTAACTAAGTTTAAATGCCTTGAGTACGTTAGCAGACAAAATCAAAAATTACTTAACTTTCATCAGAAACCATAATTTTAGGAACT
Source organism: uncultured bacterium (assembly GCA_964606015.1). Taxonomy (GTDB): domain Bacteria; phylum Cyanobacteriota; class Cyanobacteriia; order Cyanobacteriales; family Xenococcaceae; genus Hyella. Next base: position 3,106 of record CAZSEZ010000092.1, on the reverse strand, counting down.
CGAAAATAGTCTCCATCCTGCTCTGGGGCTGACTTCAAGAGATCTTCTTTGTAGGGAAAAGGCTCTAGTTTATCCGCACGGGTAATATTACTGACTTCGATTGCTCTGGTAGTTGGTTCGACTTCATCAGTATCCAACTCACTTAATTGCTCAAAATAATCCAAAATGCTATTTAGCTGCGTGGTAAACTGCTCTTCTTCTGCTGAAGTGATATCCAGTCTGGCAAGTTGGGCAACTTTTCTTACTTGTTCGCGATCGATCATGGGTATCATAACTCTGGATTGACAATCTTAAATATAGACGATTAACCACCAACTACTAACTACTAACCAACACATAGATGAATAATTACTTTGCCACCGTTGCCCGCGGTTTAGAGGAAATTGCAGCAACAGAACTGGCAGAGCTAGGAGCAACCGATATTAGTCCTAGCTTTACAGGGGTTTCTTTCGCAGGAGATCAAGAATTACTCTATCGGGTTAATCTCTGGAGCAGGATTGTCTTTCGCGTATTAGTCCCTATAGCCAAAGTAAAATGTTTTAACGCCCAACAACTTTATCGCTCAGTACAACAAATCGATTGGTCGGACTATCTAGATCCTGATATGACCTTAGCAGTTAACTGTACGGGCAAGAACAAACAACTCAATCATAGTCACTTCACAGCACTCCAAATTAAGAAGGCAATTGTTGACCAGCAACAGAAACAGTTCCGCCGACGTTCTGATGTTGATCCCAAAAATCCTGATCTTTTAGTTAATGCTCACATTGATAACAATCGTTGTACTCTCAGCCTGGATAGTTCGGGCACGAGTTTGCATCGTCGCGGTTATCGTCCAGCAATGGGTTTAGCTCCTCTCAAAGAAAGTTTGGCTTCTGCCTTGATTTACATGAGCGAATGGACTCCAGATACAGCTTTCTACGATCCGCTTTGCGGTTCGGGAACTTTGCCTATTGAAGCAACCTTGATGGGATTAAAGATTGCTCCTGGTTTATATCGCGATCACTTTGGTTTTCAGAGTTGGCTAGACTATGATGAAAGTCTTTGGGAAAGATTAATCACAGAAGCTAAAAACCATCAAAAGAGCGAGTTGTCCGTACCAATTGCGGGTAGCGATCGCAACCTAGAAGTAATTCAACAAGCTCAAAGCAACGCTTTTAATTCCGCTATAGCTGACCATGTGAAATTTATTCACCAAGATTTAGCCCAAGCAACTCCCCCAGCAGACAAAGGCATAATTATCTGTAATCCGCCCTATGGCGAAAGAATCGGCAATATTAGCGAGCTAGAAGAACTCTACAAAATGCTAGGAGATGTTTTTAAACAACGTTTTACCGGTTGGACGGCCTATATTCTTACTGGAAGCAAACACCTCAGCAAAAAAGTCGGCCTACGAACAGCCCAAAGAATCCCGATCTATAACGGTTCAATCCCTTGTACCCTCTTAAAATATGAACTTTATTAGCTGTTACCCCAACTGCCAAACCAACTATTGGCTCAACGCATTGAGGAATTTTTGTAAGCTACCAAAGAGCCCTGGTTTCTTACGCTGAGTAGTCCCAGTTTCTCCTGCGGTTTCGCCTCCTGTTAACTCGATTAGTAGCCGTTCTAGATCCTCTCCCATTGGTTTACTAGATAGTTCAGTAGCTAGTTCATAACCCACCTCTGCTTCCGAGTTTTCTAGCCAAATTTGCCAAGGAGAAGGATGATTGCGCATGACATAGGCTCCTTCCGCAGGGCGTACATAGTAACAGGAATAAAGAGTACTAATAAATCTTTCTCTTAACTGGCGAGCAGCTAAACCAATCCCAACAACTGCAACGTCTTCTAGTTGCGGGATAAGTAAGATTACAGGACGATCGCCAGCCAGATTACAAAGTTTTTCCACCCGATCTACCTCGACAGAGGAGGGACAAGCCACAATAAAAATTTCATCGGTATCACTAACTTGGCTCTCAATGGGTGTAAAGCGACTGCCCATATCGCTCACCTGAAAAGGCATATCCCCCCAATCTCTCTTGGCCAACATAGCAGCTCCAGTATCGGGAAACATCACCTTCACCCCAGAACCATACTGTTCCTCAAATAGTTGGGCAAATTCTAAAGCCAAAGACTGAGCTTGCAAAGGAATTTCAGGCAATACTAACTCTACTTGAACCCGGCCATAGCCATCAGCGATCGCTGATTTGGTTGCAACCTTAGCTTGTTCTACCGCTTCTGCCAAACTTTGAGGAAAAGTGTTCATCTTATATATATTTATTTCAATTAATTTCTGTATCCTTTAGCTTATCGTCTTGAGGTAACAGGAGATCTCGCCGATATAATTGCTGGTAAATCTGCCAGAGGAAATAAATCGTGGTCAAGCGCAAATCGAATTCGGGGTTGCCCAACTTTGCAGCTTTTTCGGCAGGACAAAATTTTAAGGAACAGTGGAGCACTGCCTTAGAAACCACCACTCTTAGATTTGAACGAGAATATAATCAAGAAAAGTCCGATCTACCAGCCGAAGTTAAAGAACTCCCTATATTCGAACGCTGGCAAGCAGGCACCTTACAAAATGAGACGGCATCAGCTTTCTGGGAGCTTAAAAAGCCCAAGAAAAAGGAAAATTGGTTAGATCTTGGCTGTGGCCTAAGTTTTCTAATTTATCCTTGGTATCAATGGGACGCTTTTTTCTATGGACAGGAAGTCAGTAAAACGGCACAGGAAATAATCACGAGTCGAGCTCCGCAACTAAACTCCAAACTTTTTAAAGGGGTGAAGTTAGGCTCATCACACTTATTAGATTACGAAGCCAACTGGTTTGCTGGAGCTATAACAACAGGCTGGAGTTGTTATTATCCAATTGACTACTGGGAAAGGGTTTTTAATGAAGTTAAACGAGTTCTCAAACCCGATGGTTATTTGATCTTTGATGCGATTGATCCTGATGCCCCTCTAGCAGAAGACTGGGCAATTTTAGAAACTTATCTTGGAGCAGAAGTCCTGCTAACCCCTTTAGAAGATTGGCAAAAAATCTTCAAGCAACTTGGAGGAAAAATAACTAAAACAAAAAAAGGAGAATTGTTTACCTGCTGGGCAATAAACTTTAAACATTAGTGAATCA